>JAUWHU010000412.1 GCA_030605705.1 Thermoflexia bacterium
GACCAGGACCGCCAGCTCCGTGCCCATCCTTTTGTACCGGTCATCCACGTAGGCCTGGCCCAGCAGGTAGCCCCCGGCATCAATGGCACAACTGGTGACATATCCCACCACCTTGCCGCGCCGGTCCACGAGGCGATCCAACTGCGTGGCACGAGGCTGCCCCTTCTCCGGCACACGGAAGCGAATCACTCCCGCCTTGCGCCGCGCCTCCCGTTCGATGAAGGCTTGACGCCCCACGAAGAACGGCTTGTAGGTCTTGATGTAGATTGGGAACCCGGCATCCGCCATCGTCAGGTTCAGCGGCCCGGCCATCTCATGGCCGTAGAGCGGCAAGCCAGCCTCCAGCCGCAAGCTGTCACGCGCGGCCAGACCGCAAGGCTTGATCCCGAAGGGCTGCCCCACCGCCAACAGCGCCTTCCAGAAAGCGACCAGCCGGTCAGGATGGACGAAGAGCTCGTAGGCGACGCGCTCGCCGGTGTAACCGGTGCGGCTCACGATGATGTCGAAGCCCCCCAGCGTGACGTGCGTGATCCCGGCCCAGAGCAACCCGCGAACTTTGCGCAGATCCGCCTCGTCGCCGCCGAGCGCGAGCAGGATGTCACATGAAGCCGGCCCCTGCAGCGCCAGTTCGGCGCGCATATCCGCACCCACCGAAGGCGCGCGCAGGTCGCGCAGTTCCACGCCCCGGCCCTGGAACTTGCCCCCGGGTCGCTGCGGATCAATCAGCACCTCGCCTTTGAGCACGGCGTTGACCCAGGCCCAGTCCTTATCGTTGTTCGAGGCGTTGACGACGACTAAGTATTTTTCGTCCGCCATCCGGTAGACCATCAGGTCATCTAAGGGAATGCCGTCCACGTCGAAGAAGGCGGCATACTGCGATTGCCCCACCTGCAAGGCAGTGACATCGTTGACCATCACCAGGTTGAGGAAAGCTGCGGCCTCCGGCCCGGCGACGTCCCAGCAACCCATGTGGCTCACGTCGAAGAGGCCCGCCGCGTTGCGAACGGCCCGGTGTTCCTCCAGGTTGCCGGTGTACCAGACCGGCATGTTCCAGCCGCCAAAGGGCACCATGCGCGCGCCCATCTCGCGATGCGTCGCGTTCAGCAGGGTCATGCGCTCCGGCGCGTCCTCCGGCTCGCGCCACACGAACTGGGGTAAGGGGTCCCCCGCCGGTTCCTGGTGTGACCAGGCCCCGACGAAGTATGGTTTAGCGAAGGGGCCAGCTCCAGCCTGAAGCTCAGCCGGTGGAGCCGGAGCCTCACCCAAATCGCGTACCGCGTCCAAGAAGGGTAAACGCCCGTAGACATCATCCGTGGCGACGTAGCCATCCACCAGCGCGCGCAGCCAGGTCAGCACACGCGGGGCCTGTGCCGTGGGAATGTCGAGGAAGTATTTCTCGCGCGCCACGCGGGTGAGCAGCCCGGCGGCCAGCAACTCGCCGTTCGCCTCCAGCAACGTGATGGGGCGGGATTCACCGTCGGCCATCATCGCCGTATCGGAAGGAGTCAGCCAATCCACGAAATGTTTGGCGTGCCGTCCCGCCAGTTCCAGCCGCTCGTAGTCGCCATTCCCGGCGAGGGCAGCGTTGATGAAGTAGAAATGGGGATAGCCGGTGGCCGTCCCTGTACCGTCGAAACGACCGGCCTCGGCGGCCAGCGCGGCCATGTCTAATTTCACCTTCTCCAGCACATCGAAATCCACGCGGGCGCGGTAGTCACGGCGCGGCCTGCGCTTGGGCACAACGTAGGCCTGACTCGCCCGGAAAAGCTCCCCGATGGCCTGCGCGATGCGGGCCATTTCCGGCTCTTTCAGCCCCCGCTGGGTGACCCAGGGGGTCCCCAGGCGCACACCGGAAGGGTACGCGGCGGTAGTATCTCCGGGGATGGTGTTGCGATTGGCGACGATCCCGGCGATATCTAAGATGCGAGCAGCGGGATCGCCCATCAGCGGCGTGCCATCCGGCCCCTTGAAGCCCTTGCAGTCAATGAGCACCATGTGATTGTCGGTGCCGCCATAAGCCACGCGGACCCCTTCCTCCTCCAGAGCAGCGGCCAGCGCGCGGGCATTGGCGACGGTCTGGTACTGGAGCGACTTGAATTGCTCCGTCTGCGCCAGCTGCATCGCCACAGCGATTCCGGCGATGGATTCCATGTGCGGGCCGCCTTGCAGGCCGGGGAAGACGGCGCGGTCGAGATTGCGGTAGAGGTCGCGCCGGTGCGTGAGGATGACCGCGCCGCGTGGGCCATCGAGCGACTTGTGAGTCGTAAAACTCACCACATCGGCGATGCCCACCGGGCTGGCGATAACACCCGCCGCCACTAACCCAGCAGTGTGGGCAATGTCAGCCAGAAAGTACGCTCCCACCTCGTCGGCGATCTCGCGGAAGGTCTGCCAATTCACCTCCAGGGGATAGGAGGTGTAACCGGCGATGATCAACTTGGGGTGGTGTTCCAGAGCCAGCGTGCGGATGGCGTCGTAGTCCAGCCGCTCTGTCTGCTCATCAACGCCGTAATGCACGACGTTATAGGTCTTGCCGGAATAGGCGACTTTGCTGCCGTGGCTCAAGTGCCCGCCGACGTGCAGCGCAAGGCTCAACAGCGTATCGCCGGGCTGCAGCAGCGCGTACTGGATGGCGGTGTTGGCCGGCGCGCCGGAGAGCGACTGGACGTTGACGTAGAGTTTATCGGCGGGGATGCCGTTGGCGAAGACCTCAGCGATGCGGCGGCGGGCCAGCGATTCCAGGAGGTCCGCGTACTCGACTCCCTTGTAGTAGCGCGGGTCGCTGTAACGGCGATAATGTCCCAGTTCAGACTCGTAGTCGAGAATTGCCTCCCCTTTCATCTTGCGCGTGCGCTCATCGGGATAGCCTTCGGCGTAGATATGGGAGAAAACGGAAGAGACCGCCTCGTGTACAGCGGCGGACGACAACGATTCCGAAGGGACCATGATCAGTTTACGAGTCTGGCGTTCCGCCTCGTAGCCGATCAGCGCGTGGATCTCAGGATCCAATTCTCTCAGGGGTTCATGGAAGAGAAAATCTTTCATAGCACACTCCTTTGGTGAAATTTTGTAATTCATCGGGTGGTTGGGTAATCGGGCAAGTCGTTATGCTAACTATACGACCATCCGGCGAAAAACTCAAGCGCTAATCGTATCCAAGTTAAACTCATTCGTCACCCTTTTTGAGTACCCGGTAAGCACAGGTAGTCTCCCTCTTGAGTGTTGATGATCATGGAGGCGACAACTTAAACCGCCAAGACACCAAGGCGCAAAGAAAACGCTGGAAAACTTGGCGTTCTTCGCGCCTTGGCGGCAAGTTTTCCGCTTAACAAGGCTACCAACACTTTACAGGGACACTATCGGCAACCAGAAATTGCGAAAACCGGGTGATACTAACCAAAATACGACCTTTGTCCTATTGCACAATCCACCGTTTTCGTGTACAATAAAGATACTGGACGTTGGCAATTTTGCTCGTAGTAACAGGCGAGGCCAGAGCGACTGAAGTCGCCACTACGCCCCCCATATTTTACGATTTCTTGGCTACCATATCGTAGCTGTAGGGGGGGGCAAAACTTACAAACTCCAGAAGGATAGATAAATTTATATCAAAAATAGCAGCATAGGGTGTATTAACAATCCACCAAAGGATGGAAGACGCTCCTCATCTCGCTAAGACTGCGGAGTTTTCGGGCATTGCCCTACCAGGAGTTGACCAAACTAATTTTAATGGGCAAGTACCTGCGGACTGGCAAGCGCCACCCGGTTTTTGGGGCCGTGGCAGCTTTCTGATAGCAGGCATTGTATGGGACTTGAAGTTCCACACTCCTCATAATTACTGTGGTCAACTACCGGGCATGAACACGGTTGAATCCGGTCGGGGAAACCCACTCTCAATGAAGCTTCCTCAAAAACTTCCTTAGTCTAAACAGCGATACATCTTGCGTCAGAGGAACTAGTAACGATGAGATCAAACAACCTGTTTAACAAGTTGGGCTTGGCCCTGCTCGGTGCTCTCATAGCGGGACTTCTGCTGGTTCCGCAAGGAAACGCGCAGGGTGAAAAGGAGCCTTATCATTACTTCGAGGAAACAGGCCACACTGTGCAAGGTGATTTTTTGGATTTCTTTGACACGCACGGGGGGCTGGAGACCTTCGGCTACCCCATCACAGAACCCTTTGTGGAGAATGGCCTGCGAGTACAGTATTTCCAAAAAGCCCGCATTGAGGCGCATCCCGACAACCCCGATCCTTACAAAATACAGCTGGGGTTGCTGGGTGACGAACTCAAGTACAGACAGGCAAAGGTCTCCCGTCCACTGTTTCCCTCGCGCCGCCGCTTTTACTTCTCCGAGACGGGACACCTGGTCTCCTATGCTTTCCTGGATTACTTCAAAAAACACGGTGGCGTAGATATCTTTGGCTATCCCATCAGCGAAATGTACTACGAGCACGGGCGGATAGTCCAGTATTTTCAGCGCTTGAAGCTGGAATGGTACCCCGAGGATCGGACGACCCCAGTGCATATTGGGAATCTGGGAGAGGTCTACGTGAACGTTTACCGAGAACGTATTGACCCCGTGGCACTGCAACAAGTGGTGGACTCCGCCAGACCCCATACCCAGGTACCGGCGGTATCCTCCCATATCACGGGGATGCGAGTCACGGTCTCCTTGCGGTACTCGGTGATGGGGAAAAGAGGGACTCAAGTCGTATCGGTCCTCGTCACCGATAATAACGGTGATCCCTTGCCTGGCGCTGAAGTGAAGATTTTCCTGACGAGTTCCTCTGGACAGATTCTTGGCTCCAACACCGCACTATTGACCGACAGTCGTGGTTTTGTCAGAACGGACATCACGGTGACGGGGGGAAACACAGGGGAGCCAGTCATTGTCCGCGCTACCGTGACCTATGGCTCGTTGATAAAATCAGGGGAGAATCTTTTCCTGATTTGGGAATAAGTGGTACTTGACCGACAGAAACAGCGCGGGACAAAAAGCCCGCGCTGTTTCTGTTCAGAGAAGAATGTCGGCTACGGCTAATCCGTCTTAGTAAGATCTTCACCCCATCCTAAACGGGTCTTTAAGCGGATCAGCCAGGATGCTTTGCGACGGGGACTTTCCCCCTCCGCACGGACGTGACGAATCCGGTCTATGGCGCGCCGCAACTTCTGTATCTTGACGACTCGGCCTTCTTGCGGTTTGGTATTTTTCATGAGCTGCTCCTCTCAGGCTAAAAATCTCTGATAGCTGTTCCGAAAATAACCCTTTCGTAGTGGCGGTTTCAGTCACTCCGAACAACTAAAGACCGCGCCACGCCCCGTGACTCGGGGAACCACCAAGGTTCCCTCTACATTGCGGTAAATTTTTGTCCTTAGCCGTGTGTCAACGGCTTGTAGTAGGCGATTTATCGCCGTGATTCGGGGAACCACAAGGTTCCCCCTACTATTGGTCTGAATTCGAAGCAAACCTGTAACCAACCCCACGCACATTCAGAATATAACGCGGATGTTCTGGAACCGGTTCCAGCTTGCTCCGCAGCCGGCGGATGTGAACCCTGATGATAGAACGCGCGCCCCAGGCATCCGCCTCGTAGCCCTGGGCGCAGCGCACCAGTTCCTGTGGCGTGCAAACCTCGTCCACGCGCTGCATCAAACACTCTAACAAGCGAAATTCTGTGGGAGTGAGCTCCAGCTGGCGATCATCCAGCGTCACCAGATGTTTCGCGCGATCCACGATGGCGTTGCCGACCTGCAGGAAACGCTCCTCAGCGACCACGCTGGGAGCAGACGTTTCCCCGGCGGTGTCCAACAGCTCCTGGACGGTATCCTGGAGCCGCTCGACCAGGAGCCGGCGGCGGCGATCCCCCGCCAATTCCGAAAGCCCCCGGCGCACAGTACCCAGAATCTTCTCCACCGGACAGGGTTTCAGGAGATAATCATAAGCCCCCTTGCGCATGGCCTGAATAGCGGTATCTAACGTGCCATAACCGGTGATGAGAATCGCGACAGCCTCCGGTCTATTCTGGTGCAGGGCATCCAACACCTTCAGCCCATCAATACCCGGCAGACGCAGGTCGAGGACAGCTAAATCCAATGGCGGCCCTTCCTGGATAAGCACTAACGCCTCCTCGCCGGAGGCCGCCAACGACACATGGTAACCTTCCAAACGCAGCACCTCACCCAGCGTGATGCGCTCGGCGGTTTCATCGTCAACGACAAGAATATGTGCCTTTGCCATCAGAACTCCTTGTAACACTGGGGCAGGCAAACGATGAAAGTGGCCCCCTCACCGGGCGTGCTCTCCACCTCGATCGTACCCTTGTGCCGCTTGACAATGCCGTAACTGATCGCCAGACCCAGGCCCGTGCCATTGGTCTTGGTGGTATGGAAGGGTTCAAAGAAATGTTCGCGGACTTCAGGAGTGATCCCTGTTCCGCTGTCTCGAAACGCAGCTACCACCTGATCGCGTTCGGCGTGATAGGCGGTGCCCACCCAGAGCTTCCCGCCATCGTTCATGGCCTCAAGTGCATTGATGATAATGTTCAGAAAAACCTGGCTCAGCTGGTTGGCGGAGCCCCACACCGGCGGTAGATCGGGAGCGAGCCTGACACTGACCTGGATGTGCGCCTGCTGAAGTTTTTTGTTGGCGATGGCCAACGCATCTTGAACCGCGCGGTTGAGATCGAGAGCGCAGGCCATACTGGAGGCCGGGCGATAGAAATCTAACATCCGGCGCACGATTTGGACCAGTCGCCGCATCTCTTCTTGAGCGATGCCCAGATAGCGCCGGCGACCGGCTTCGTCTAAGTTCGGATGCACAGTGAGGTGCAGGCTGGTCTGGATGGCCTGTAAAGGGTTGTTGATCTCGTGGGCAATGGAGGCGGTCAGCCGCCCCACCGCGGCCATCTTCTCGGCCTGGACAAGCTGGCTTTGCGAGCGTTCCAGCTCCTCGGCAAAAGCGGTGAGTTCACCGTAGAGGCGAGCATTTTCCACGGCCACGGAGACGCCGGCAGCCATGTGCTCCAGCAGCGGGAGGTAATCACGATTCAGCGACCCGGCCCTCCCCAGCACGGCCAGCAGGCCCACCGGCTCATCGTGGATGATCAAGGGCACGTAAAGCAGATCCACCGGCGTGATTCCCAACGCCTCGGACCAAAAGCCGTCCTCCACCGTAGTCTGGAACACCGAATGCCCTTTTTGCAGCGCTTCTCTGGCAGCGTCGCCAGCTAAAGGCAGGTTCCGTCCCTCCAGCCAGACGCCCTCGGGACTGTGAGAAGTCCGCACCACCCACTCGCGGGTCTCCTCGTCGTTGAGGACGATGGCCAGTGCGTCGGCGGTGACCAGTCGCTCCAGCCCTGCCAGCGCCGAAACCAGGACCTGATCCAACTCCAGACTGGCGGAGACCATGCGATTGATCTCGTTAAGCGCGGCCAATTCCTGGTTGCGGCGGCGGAGCATTTGCTCCGTGCGGCGGATACGCAGGACAGCGTTGATGCGGGCCAGGAGTTCCTGCGCGTCAAAGGGCTTGGTGACGTAATCGTCCGCCCCCATCTGCAGGCCCCGCGCCTTGTCCTGGGCTTCCCTCAGGCCGGTGACCATTAAAATAGGAATCTGTTCCAGCCGGGGGTCTGCTTTTATCTGCTGGAGGATGTCAAAACCATCACTGCCGGGCAATTTGACGTCAAGCAGCACGGCATCCACCAGGTTACCGTGCTGCAACTCCTCCCGGAGCCGTGCCAGTCCCTCCTCGCCATCGCTCGCTGCCAACACCTGGCAGGGAACCAGGCTCAGAATTTCCTCGACCAACACTATCATATCGGGATCGTCATCTACGACCAATATCCGTGGCTTAACCATATAATCTCTATGATTTCCTGATGCCTTCCCTTAAGAGCTGCCCTTTGCGCATTTAGACGGGCCAACGATCATGCCTGGACAAAATCTTACCCATAGGACTCCCTACCTCAAGTATACCTAATTTCATGGAAATTGGGAAATTGCTACCTCGAAAATAAACCGGCTTGTAGTAGGCGCTTCAGCGCCGTGATTTGGGGAACCACAAGGGCTCCCCCTACATTGCGGCTATTTTCGTCCTTGAGGGTGAACGCAGTTCATGACGACTGCCTGGAATCGGCGGAAGTGTGCTGCCAACCGTGAAAAAGGGCGGGCGGCTGAACCTCTGGGGATTGGTGAGAGTATATACATTGATAATTGGAGAGGTATGATGGCACACAGAAAAGGCCAAGACAATTCACGCGACGCTTTAGACATTCTGATCCGCGCGGCGCTGCACCAAAGTGTGCGCGGCGCGGTGCCTGCACCGCGCGTGTGGGGGCGGATTGAGAAGCGGATACGGCGTATGACCGCTGGGAATGCGGCTTTCGCCCATCCCCGCCCTCAGAGCGTCTTTGAACGGCGACCGACATTGTCCCCCTGGCTCACGGTGGACATATTCCATCCTCTTCTCAGTAATGGTTTGCGTGTGCTGTAACCCACTCCCGAATTTCCCCCCTCGCTGTAAAAGACCTCCGAGGTAAATGGTCCCTCTTTGAGAGGTTCTGGTGATAGAACACCCCACAAGATTTGCAGCTTCTCCGTGCTTATCGCTGCACGTCAAAGGACTCAATGTTCCAGATCTCCGTGCCTTCCGTGGGGTCCATGATGAACCCCTGGACTTCAGGCCGGGAAATTGCAACCCTCAATTGCAGGAAAAGCGGAAGCACGGGCAATTGCTCGGAGAAAATGCGCTGGGATTCCTTGTAGCCGATGATGTAATCCTCGCTGCCGGGCAGGGCTTCCAACGCGCGGGTACAAGCCGCGTCGTATTCCTCGTTGCTGAAGCCGGAAATATTCTCCCCGACCCAACCATTCTCCTCCCTGGGGATCTCGGAGCTGAGATAGGGTTGACAAAACTTCTCCACATCAATCAGCCAGGCGAAGGACCCTAAGTCGAATTGGCGTCCGAAGAGCGGCCCAGCAGGCCCCTGGGCAAAGTATTCGGTCAACGGTAACGTTGTCAAATTGACCTTGATGCCGCAGTCGGCAAGATTCTGCCGGAAAGTTTGGATGTACTTGAGCCGGTAGGGGGGCGTGGCGGTGGATATCCACTCGAACTCCAACAACGTCCCCTCTCTGATGCCCTCCACGCCGCGAGCTTCGCGCACCCCATCGCCGTCCTTGTCTTGCCAGCCAAGCTCCTCAAGCAACGCCGCGCCCTTTTCGGGGTCGTAGGGATATGTGGTCAGATGCAGGCCGGCGTACAGCGGGTGATCAGGTGGGAGATAGCTGTTGAGCGCCGGCGACTGCCCGTAGAATAACGTATCGGCCACTCCTTCACGGTCCAGGCAGTAGGCCAGCGCCTGGCGCACCCGGACATCTCCGAAGAAATCGGGGCGTTTATAGTCCACGACCGGCTGAATGCCGAAACTCACCTGCTCCCAGCGGGGGCTGGTGGTGAACAGTGTTCGGAGAAGGCCCTGTTCCTCCAGGGCGAGCAGGAGATGTACCTGCTCATCCAGCCCCACGTCCGACGTGACGATGTCACATTCGCCGGAGAGCAACTGCGCCACGGCGGTGTCCGGGTTGTCCACAAAGCGGAAAAGCACCCGGTCCACGTAGGGCAGCCCCTTATCCGCGCGGAAGTAGTATGGATTTTTCTCTAAGGTGATGTGGTCCCCGGCGACCCATTCCTTGATCACGAAAGGCCCCCAGCCGATGGGCGTCCGGGAGGATTCCTCGGCTTGCAACAGCTCGGCGGCATCGTAGCCCAACCGGGTCTGCCACAGGTGACGTGGCAGGGGCAACCAGAAATTTGAGGAGTAAAGGCTATCGTTATAGCCGGGCAGGCCGGTCCACACCGTCGTCCGTTCATCCACCGCCTCGTAATTGGTGGTGCGCTCGTAGAGGTACTTAGAGACGGGCGTGTCAGGGTCGCCGGCCAGTTCAAAACTGTAGACAGAATCATCAGCTGTTACCGGTTCGCCATCCGACCACGTGACCCCTTCCCGAAACCGGAAAGTCACCGCCCACTGGTCCATTTCGAGGGGTTCTCCGGTAAATTCGACGACGCACTCGGCGCTCCTGCAGCCGGCGGGATGCACAAAAACACCCTTGGTCAGTACTACAGGATTATCCCGGTCATCCATGACCTTGTCCCCGGCCTGCACGATGACAGCTGTGATTTCGGCATCGCCATCCTTGAGGCTGGGGATCTTCTCTAAGATGATGGGTTGGGCGTCGTAGGTGCGGTTATCCAAAGGGCCATCGTAAATCGCTTGCTGGACATTGCGCGCGCCTTGCTGTGCTCCCCCGTACCAGTAGAGGGTGTTCGGTTCCTGCCGCTGGCAGATAACCAGCGCTTTGGGTGCCGGCGTGGGTGTGGGTGCGGGTATCTCCACCACAAGTGTCGGCGTGGGCGGTTCCGAGGTGGCCGTCGGGGACGGGATTATGGAAGACACGGGGGGGACTGTGGGACTGCAGGCCCCCAACAACAGGCTCGTGATGGTCAGTAGTGTACTAAGCAGCAGCAGTTTCTTGTGTGACATATTCTCCTCTTAAAAACTCGGGGCATCTCCGAAAAAGGTGTGGTTAGCGGCGCGGCAGAAAGCTGCCGGAGGTGACAATTCCAGGGGCCGGCGAAGGGCGCAAGGACGGGTGTGGCCTATGGTCGGCAAACCGGCCATAGTTTATCTCAAGTGAATTCATAGCTCAGCTCAGGCACAGGACGCTGCCGCCGGATCAGCGACTCCCGCAAACGTTGTCGGGCATAGTGCAGGCGCGACTTGACCGTCCCGACCGGGATCTCAAGAATCTGCCCAATCTCGTCTACGGGCAGCTCTTCCAAGTAGAAAAGCACCACCACCACGCGATGCGCGGCGGGCAGGTCATCAATGACTTCCCGAACCAGGCGCGTGGTCTCCTCTTTTTCCGCGCTGCGATCGGGGGACGGGAAGACGCCAGGCAACCCAGAAAGCCATTCCAATAGCTCGTCTAACGGTTGTATCCAACGGGACTTGGTAAACCAATCGTAAGCCAGGTTCACAGTCACCCGATAAAGCCAGGGGGGGAGGGGCCGCTTACTATCCACGGTGGCCGCATAGGTGTACAAACGCACAAAACACTCTTGCAGAATATCTTCAGCCGCCCGCTCGTCGTGCGTGATAGCCAGCGCGGTACGGTAAACCATACTCCTGTGCCGCTCGTAAAGCCCGCCGAGAGCTTCTAAGTCGCCTCTTTGCAGTCTTCTGATCAGGGAGCTATCCATGGCTTGAATTCCTCTTCTGCCAGTGTGCGCCGTGAGATGAGACATCACGACCAGAACCGTTCAATCCTCAAGAGCCAGCAAATCGGGCCGCCGGAGTCGCGTGCGTTGTAAAGCCTGCTGGTGACGCCAGCGCGCAATCGCGGCATGATCGCCGGAGCGCAGCACCGCCGGCGCCTCCCAGCCACGGAAATCTGCCGGGCGGGTGTATTGCGGCCCTTCTAACAAACCGTCGGCGTAAGAATCATATTGCGCGCTGCTGGCATCCCCCAGGACGCCGGGTATCCAACGCGCCACAGCATCCACAATAACCAGGGCTGCCAGCTCGCCGCCGGTGAGCACGTAATCCCCGATGGAGATCTCATCCGTGACGAGATGCTCACGCACCCGCTCATCGAACCCTCCGTAGTGCCCACAGATGAGCAGCAGACGGCGCTGCTGGGCCAATTCTTGCGCTACCCGCTGGTTAAAAGGCCGTCCTTGCGGACTCAGTAAAATGACCGGGGATTTTTCCTCTCCCAGAATCGTTTCCACGGCTCGGAAAAGTGGCTCTGGCTTCATCACCATGCCTTCTCCCCCACCGTAAGGAATATCATCGGTCAGCTGGTGACGATCTAAAGCGTAATCGCGGATTTGGTGCAGGAGAATCGTGAGCAAGCCACGTCGCTGCGCCCGCTTGAGGATGCTTTCCTGAAGCGGAGCAGAGAACATGGCGGGAAAGAGCGTCAAGATATCAATCCGCATTATT
>JAUWHU010000215.1 GCA_030605705.1 Thermoflexia bacterium
AATTACAAATTGTGAAAGCCTCAGCGCCCTCTGCGCCTCTGCGGTGAGGGCTTTCATAGGGAGGGAAACATGCTGGACTTAGATTTGCTCCGTAACGAACCGGAACGGGTGCGTGAAGCGCTGCGCAAGCGCTGCGATGACCCCGCGATAGTGGACGAAGTTTTGCGCCTTGACACGCAACGCCGTGAGCTGCTGCAACAGGTGGAAAACCTGCGGGCGGAGCGCAATCGCGTCTCCAAGCTGATCGGGCGGATGAAAGACCCCGCCGCGCGACAGGCCAGCATCACGGAGATGCGCGGCGTGGGGGAGAAAATCGCTGCCCTGGAGCAGGACCTCCGCGCGGTGGAGACCGAGTTCTACGCCAAGCAGCTGTGGATCCCCAATATTCCTCACGAGAGTGTCCCTGTCGGGCCGGACGAGAGCCATAATCCCGTGGTGCGTACCTGGGGCGAGCCGCGAGATTTCGCCGCGGCCGGTTTTGAGCCGGTTTCTCACTGGGACCTGGGGCCGGAGCTGGACATCCTGGACTTCGAGCGCGGCGTGCGTCTGGCGGGGAGCCGTTTCTACGTCCTCAAGGGCGCGGGCGCGCGTCTCCAGCGGGCGTTGATCTTCTGGATGTTGGACGTGCATACGCGCCAGAATGGCTACACCGAGTTTTACCTGCCTTTCGTTGTCCGCCGGGAGATGCTGGTGGGAGCGGCACAGCTGCCTAAATTTGAAAACAACCTTTACCATGATGTCGAGGACGATGTCTGGTTGTTGCCCACGGCCGAAGTCGCCTTGACGAACCTGCACCGCGATGAAATTTTGGACGCCGCGCAGCTGCCACTCCACTACGTGGCTCACACGGCCTGCTTTCGCCGCGAAAAGATGAGCGCGGGGCGGGATGTGCGCGGCATCAAACGCGGACACCAGTTCGACAAGGTGGAAATGTACAAGTTTGTGAGGCCGGAGACCAGCTATGACGAGCTCGAGTCGCTGGTCGCCAACGCTACGGGGCTGCTGGAGGCGCTGAATCTGCCTTACCGCATGGTGGAGCTCTGCACCGGTGATCTGGGTTTCGGTTCAACCAAGACCTACGATCTGGAAGTGTGGGCGCCGGGTCAGGACGAATGGCTGGAGGTCAGTTCCTGCAGCAACGTCGAGGAATTCCAGGCGCGGCGGGCCAACGTCCGCTACCGTCCGGAGCGCGGCGCAAAACCCCGCTTTGTCCATACGCTCAACGGCTCAGGGCTGGCGTTGCCCCGCGTGATGATCGCCATCCTGGAGACTTACCAGCAGGCGGATGGTTCTGTTGTGGTACCGGAGATTCTGCGTCCCTGGATGGGCGGGATTGAGAGGATTTGTCGTGGGTGAGGCGAGTTAGGAGTTGCAAGTTAAGAGTTGCAAGTTGAAAGTTGAAAGTTGCAGGTTGAAAGTTACAAGTTGAAGGTCAAAAGTCGCAAGTCGCAAGTCGCAAGTCGCAAGTCGCAAGTTGAAGAGGGTGTGTTTCACTTTGGGCCTTTTGGTCTACGCTCTGCAAGGCTTTAGAGAATGTCCCCGCGCTACGCAGCAGCGCCCGATTCATCGGGCTGCTATTCCCCAAATCACGGCGATAAATCGCCTACTACAAGCTGGGTTATTTTTGAAGCAGCTACACTGGTGGGGCAAAAGCCCCGTGGGCGTGGCTGCGTAGCCCTGGCATTCATGCCTGGGCATTCTGGGCTGCGGGGAACTTCTCCACTCCACGGGTGTCACGAAATTGACAAAAGGCTGCTGCGTGGTATACTGCGCTTTGCGAGGAAGCGGGACAGGCCCTCGAGTTCGGAGGGATGGCCGAGCGGACGAAGGCGACGGTCTTGAAAACCGTTGTGGCTGAAAGGTCACCGTGGGTTCGAATCCCACTCCCTCCGCCTTAACAACTAAAAATGCACCTGGGGAGGTGCCAGAGTGGTTGATTGGGGCCGCCTGCTAAGCGGTTGTGGGGTTAAAGAGCTCCACCCAGGGTTCGAATCCCTGCCTCCCCGCCTGAGATGCCCCCGTGGCTCAACTGGATAGAGCGCCTGCTTGCGGAGCAGAAGGTTACAGGTTCAAATCCTGTCGGGGGTACACGCAGAAGAAAGCCGGGAGTGAAAACTCCCGGCTTTTTGTCGTTTTAGGCAGCGCTTTCTTAGCTTAAGTTGTTCCCGAATAAACGAAACCAGAAATTGGACGCGGATTTTCACGGAGTACACGGATATTTTTGTAGAAAACAAGGAAAAATCCGTGTTGATCCGTGGTATCCGTGTCCAAAAGCTCACTGTTTTTATTGAGGAGCAACTTTAGTGCTTCCCTCTTGCTATTCGCCATTTGCCATTCGCCATTTGCACATTTGCACATTTGCGACTTTGCCGCGCCATGTTACAATTGGAATGAAACACGCTCCCAGCGTTTCACAGAGGTGAAGCAAGATGAGCACAATGAGTCATACCGGCCAATGCCCCTATTTTTTCTGGGATTACGACATCAGCGATGATGAGATTCACCACCTGCTGCGTCACGGCAATCCGGCGGAGAAAGCCTGGATCATCGCTCGTATTCTGGAATACGCCAGGTGGGATGACATTTGGCGTTACCTGACGGTAAGCGACATTCGTCAGAACTTTGCGCGCCTGCGCTTTCGCCGGCCCCAAGACCGGGAGTTGTGGGCGTATGCCCTCGAAAGGTGGGCGCGCCGTGGCTAACGGGCAATTGTATGCACAAAGCAACGGCTCTCTTGCAGCGAATCTCGTTCTTAACGCAGAGACGCCGAGGCGCAGAGTTTTTATATTTTCTCTCTGCGGCTCTGCTGCTTAGCGACTCTGCGTTTATTTTAACCGCCCGTCTGACTGTGGTCGTGGGCAGGGGGGTATTTTCGAGGCAGATACCGGCAACTTTCGCCTGAACCGCGCCGCTACCAGTAATACCGCGTGAACTCCTGTGCCAGCTCCACCGGGCCAGCGAAGACAGCTTGAGCCTCAGCCAGTAGTTGCTCTGTCGCGTCCGAGGCATAATGAATGAGCACCAAACGTTCGACACCGGCCCGCGCCGCCAGCGCGCCGGCCTCCTCCGCCGAAGCGTGTCCATACCCGGCGCCTGTCGCTTCATGGAAGAGAAGTGTCGCCCCACGCGCCAGCGTCTCCACCTCAGGGCAAGACGCGGTGTCACTGGAATAAACAAAATCGCGCCCGCTGTCCTGTGAGACAAACCGCAACGCGATCGAGGGGACGCTATGGTGCGTGGGGGCCGCCGAGATGACGAAATCCTCATCCTCTGCGACCTTCGCCCCCACCTTCATGGGGACAGGGTAGTATTCCAGTGGAAACATTCCCGTCCAGTTATGCGTCTGGTAAAGCCCTATCATGGCCCGCACCAGGCTCAATACTTCAGGGCAGGCATAGATGCGCAAGGGAGCTTCCAGTGGCCGGGGCCTTTTTTTGCCCAAGAGATAAAGCCCTAACAGGTAAGCCGGCAATCCATAAACGTGATCGGGATGAAAGTGCGTGATGATCACTCCCTGCACGGCCAGAGGATCCAGTCCCGCCTGTTGCAGCCGTGTGATAGGGCTATCGGCGCAGTCAACCAGCCAATATCGCCTCTCGCGCACGACTGCTAAGTAACTATTGGCATGAGCAGGATCCGGCAATGCTGCCGCAATCCCCAGGGGTATCACACAGCTTTCATTTTTTTCACCCACGCAAAACCCCCTCAAATGGATGATGAGTCTCTTGAAAAAAGGTTAAGAATAAACGCAGAGACGCAAAGGCGCAGAGAAAAATTACCACAGAGTTTAGTATTTTTGAAGTAAAAGTGTGTTTAGAGCATCAAAAATAACTTACTGTTAAGAAATCTTTGCGTCTCTGCGTCTTTGCGTTAGGAATGAGACTTTCTGCAGGAGAGCCGCTGATTTGTTTACACAATTTGCGTTGGAGAGTCATCCACAACCCGGGATCACTGAACCTGGATGGCGATCCCCAACCGGGCGGCTATGGTTTTCAACACCAACGTTGCGTAATTCTCCACATCCAGCTCGAAATCTACCGGCACGGCATAGCGACCCGGGGAAGACTCATCGGCCACCGGCTCCCCTATCTTCACGGCAGTGGGGGTGAACCAGATCTTCCGCAATCCCTTGGGTAGATAGACACGCCGCAAAATGCGCGCCTTGAAGTCCTCCAATGCCAGGCCTTCTTCAGCCAACACCGTTTCTACCGAGGGCATTAAGTCCGGCGGATAGTAAACTGTCAGATTAGGCATCGGCAACTCAAAATCTGTCAGGAGCGGCGGCGACGTTTCCAGGAGAGGTAAATGACTGCCGGCGATTTCCACCCACGCTTCAACCTCCGACTGCTCCGCGAGATAACGCCCCAAGATACAATTCCAAACCCAGGCCTGGTAAGAGACGAGGTAAACGGAGAGCAGATCGTCGTGAACCAGGTTCAATGCTTTGCGAAACTGACTTGGGTGGTCCTTCAAAAAAGTGATCACGCTGCGGAAATTCGAGGGTCGGGGAGCTTTATGCAACAAATAACCCCACTGCCCCCAGTGGCCTTCCACCAGTTGCTTGAACTCAAGCACCTCTTGGGTATCGCCGGCCATGGGGACAGATAGATAAAAACGGATCGCCTGCTCGGCATCTCGCATGAGGATCGCTTTGCCGATGAATCCCTGATCGGAAAAGGAGCCAAACTGTTGCTCATCCCAGTAATTGGGCAGGCCGGTCTCGGCAAGTTGGCAAAGATGTTGCCCGACGGCCTCTACCTGTGCCTCGTCCAAATCGCGCACCATAAAAGTGAAGCGGTTGCCAAGCAGGTTGGTGGAGCGCAGTGCGCGGGGGCCCCAGCCCACCAGCCGGGCGATGAACCCTTCTCCTTCCAACACCTCCGGGCCACGCTTGCGCACGCTGGCATATTGCACCGTCACGGCCCCCGCATCCTTAGACGCCGGGAACACCACGTTGCTGGAGGTGACCTTCAACTGGGCCGCCAGGGCATCACGCACCGCCGGCGTGGGGAGATCACGGGCCTCCACGCGATAATAGGCATGAGGGCCGCGTTCACCGGGGAGATCAAACAGTTCTTCTACCCGGCAATCTTCAGGAAATCGCTTGATTTGCATAATCGTTATAGTGCCTTTCTACCCGATAAGGTAAGTGTGCAAACCTCCGAGGTTGTGGTAATTTTCTCTGCGTCTTTGCGTTTATTCGCATTGGGGCAAAAGTCGCACTCACACTAGCCAGAAGGTTGAGCAGTCGCCCGAAATCGTTCAATCCTTTGTTGAATTTCAAAAAGGATATTTTCTATCTCCGTTAAATCATTAGCGCTTACATGAGAGGAGAGCTCTTTCGTCAACAAAGGAATATCCGGTTCATATTTATGGATGAGCGTCGCTATATCGTTTTCGTATATCCCGACACGAGCGAAATTACCCTGACGATATAGCGATGGAAGTGCATAAAGTTTAAGTAATAATAAACCTGCTACTGTAGCAAATGGAATATCCCGGTCTAAAAAATGACGTGTTACTGTGTAATTATCTTGTACTTTTTTGAATAGGGGGTTTTTCGTAAGCAAAATATCAATTTGCAATTCCCCATATTCCCCACGCACAAAATACATATCCCGGCTTGCGATTTTGATCTCAGGTAATTTCTCCAGAGAAGATAGCGCCATGATCAAATCCAGATCTTCCGTGTTACGACCCTCAACATAATGTGATAATGCTATCCCCCCAACAAGGACGTATACTATTTCCCTGGCTTCTAAAAGAGCAAATAGTCGTTCAACGGATTCGAGTAAAGAATCTGCCTTCATTGCATCCCCAGGCCAGTTCTTGACATTGAACACAACCGCGTTACGAATAATGTGACCAATTTGAACACTACTCTGAATGGTCATGTTTTTAATCCTGTTACGGATTCAGCTCCAATACGGTTCAGTCAAGACCTCCGAGGTCTCCGGTAAGAGCTTCGTAGGCACAAGATATATCGTATTGAGCGAAAAACTGTCGCGCAAGGGTCTCGTAAGACCTCGGAGGTCTCCCGTCTCGTCTCAAGGTACAGGAGTCGGCGTGAGAGTGGG
>JAUWHU010000505.1 GCA_030605705.1 Thermoflexia bacterium
TAAAAACAGTAAGCTTTTGGACACGGATACCACGGATCAACACGGATTTTTCCTTGTTTTCTTACAAAAATATCCGTGTAATCCGTGAAAATCCGCGTCCAATTCCTGGGTTAGTTTATTCGGGAACAACTCTAATAATTCAAGGGAGCTCGGGCCGGTCTCATTGGGGCCTTCCGCCCCAAACTTACTGACCGTGCCCGTTATGGCTTGGTCAGGAGACCCGAAGTACAGGCGTGGTAGACCTCCGAGGTCTTGGTACAGGTTTTGTCTGTCAAAGTACTTACCAAGATCGGAATTTCACCACCGCGAGTCGGATTTGTAGACCTCGGAGGTCTGAAATAGGCCGGCCTGAGCAGTAGCAATTAACACGAAAAAGGAGGCGCACGTGACTCTGTATGACTCCGGGCCGGCGACCACGCGGTCAGAGCTGGACCGAGTGCTGTTGGATGCCGGGCTGATCACACCCGAGCAATTGAAAGCCGCACAGCAGGCCCGCCAGGAAGAACAGAAAATCACCGATGTACTCATCGCGCAGGGTGCTATCACCCCCCGCGATGTCGCCATGGCCCTCAGTCTGCAACTCAACCTCCCGCTGATTGACCTCAAGCGACACACCGTGCAGTCACACGCCTTGGCGCTGGTGCCGGAAGAGATCGCTCGTCGCTACAACGTCACCCCTCTGGATGTGATTGACGGCGAACTGCTCGTCGTCATGGAAAACCCCCTCGACATGCGGGCGCTGGAGGACATTTCCCTCCGCGCCGGAATGCGCGTGCGTCCGGTGGTGGGGACGCGAGAAGATATTCAAGCGGCGCATCTGCTCTACTACCGCGCCCGCGATGAGATCAAGCGCCAACTGGAGCAAATCGTTCCCGAACCCACCCCGACCCCAGGAGGGGAGCGCCTGACGGCCGCAATGGTGGCGCAGAACCCGGTGGCCCGTGTCGTCGAATTGATCCTCGGTCAGGCCATTCGTGACCGGGCCTCCGACGTACACATTGTCCCGGACAACGGCGTGCTGCGCGTGCGCTACCGGATTGACGGTATCCTACACGACGCACTGGAAGCTCCCCTGTCGGTTCATGCCCCCCTGATCAGCCGCATCAAAGTCCTGGCCGGGATGAATATCGCTGAACGACGCCGGCCACAGGACGGGCAGTTCGTCTTCTGGGAGGGGGACGGCGAGGTGGACGTGCGGGTAGCCACGGCCGACACGGCCCGGGGCGAGATGGCTGTCCTGCGCATTCTGGACAAGTCGCTCTCGCTGCTGGAACTTGAGGAATTGGGCTTCTTGCCCGACGCGATGACCGTCTACGAACGGCTGCACACCTTGCCGTTCGGCATGTTGCTCGTTGCCGGCCCTACTGGCGCCGGCAAGACCACCACCCTCTATGCCACGATCAACCGGCTGGACCGGAATGAGAGCAACATCATGACCATCGAGGACCCCATCGAGTACCAGTTTGAACGCATCAATCAGATCAAGGTCAACCGGCGGGCGGGCGTCACCTTCGCCACGGGCCTGCGGGCGATCATGCGCCTGGACCCGGATGTGATCTTAGTGGGAGAGATACGCGATCGAGAGACGGCTGAGACCGCCGTGCAGGCCGCCCTTACCGGCCACCTGGTGCTCTCCTCGATCCACGCCAACGACGCCGTCGGCGCGCTCTACCGGCTGATTGACCTGGGGGTGGAGCCATTCCTGGTTGTCTCGGCGCTGGTGGGGGTGGTAGCCCAGCGGTTGGTGCGGAAAGTGTGCGATCACTGCCGTACCCTGGCCGATGTTTCGCCGGAAGAGCGGCTGGCCTTCGAAGTGGAGCTGGGAAGCGCGCCGGCCCGCTTCTACCGGGGCCAGAGATGCAACTTCTGTGCGGAGACCGGGTACCGAGGACGCACGGGTGTCTTCGAAGTGCTCACCATCAGCGAGCCGATCCGCCGTCTCATTATGCAAGGGGCCGGCGCCGACGCGATCAAGGCCCAAGCGATCGCCGACGGAATGGTGACCATGCGGCGCGATGGGATGTTAACGGTACAGCAGGGCATTACCACGTCGCGAGAGGTGATACGCAACGTCTACACTATCCAGTAGCGCGGGTTGTTCAATTCTACTCCCCAAGGCTCGCAGCCCCCGTCCCCGGGGGCGTCTGAGGATCGAAAACCTTGCGTATGCCGCCCCGAGACGGGGCTATGAGCGTTTTGTGTCGAGAACTTGTTAGAACTGAACAGCCCGAATCCAGTAGCGCGGCCGGTCTCCGGTGACGGACACTGCGGGAGGCCGTTCAGAAGCCCGAACGTATCCTCTCAAAAAGTGGGGGCAAAGCATGGAGCGCCGCAAAAATCAGCCACGAATTTCACGAATTAACACGAAAAAGAGAGAAAAATTAGTGAAATTCGTGTAATTCGTGGCAGAAAAGAGCAAGACCGGCTCGAGACCCCCCGGATTATTGAGATGATAC
>JAUWHU010000080.1 GCA_030605705.1 Thermoflexia bacterium
GTCCCCGGGGGCGGATTGACGAGAAATTTGCCCAGAGGACGCCCCCGAGACGGGGGCTGGAAGCAGTGTGAGTGCGGCTTTTGCCCCAATGCGATAAAAGGGTGTAAGGTTATGAGAGAGCCGATTTGCAGGCCCCTCTAACCTCCCTCTCCCTGGCTGGTGGCCCCCCGGATTCCCCCTCGCCGGGGGGCCACGCTAGCGCGGGTTGCTCTACACGTCTGGTAAGTATCTCAGATTAAATAACGTCCCCAACGCAAAGTCCAGCAGGAGCGCGATTTGGAAATCGCGGCTACTTTTCAGCTCTCAGCAAACAGTCCCGCTAGCTGCTAGTTTGGCGATGTTGTACGCAAAAGTTTGCGCCAACCTACGTAAAACAAAAACCTTAGCGTCTTTGCGTCTTTGCGCCTTTGCGCCTTTGCGCCTCTGCGTTAAAAAATGCTTGGTTCCACCTACGTTGCGTCCGGTAAGAAGCTGAGAGCATCATCACTGGCGTGTTCCAGATCGGCATACGCGCCGCGATAATCTGGCGGCAACAGCGCGGCCAACTGGTACATAACCTGACATAGCATCCGCCCGCGCTCCTCCTGACGGATTCTACGCCCCCCTCCGGCCAGAGTGAACGGCTGCCCCACCCGGATTGTCACGGCAGTGCGGCGAAAGCGGAGCAGGTTCCGTCGGAGGTGCTCCTGCCCCCAAATCGCCACCGGCAGGATCGCCGCGCCGGAATGTTGCGCCAGGAACACCACCCCCGGTCGCGCCTCCTGGAGCCGCCCGTGATGGCTGCGCGTCCCCTCCGGGTCTATCAATAGCACCTTGCCCGCCTCCAACGCCGCCAGCGCGCTACGCAGGGCCTCCACATCTAACGTCTCCCGCCGCACAGGGATCGCACCCCAGACACGCAATAGGAAAGCCAACGGGGACTTCTTCTCCAAGTTCTCCGCCTTGGTGAAGACAAGCACCCGGCGGGGAAAATAGGCCATCGTCAACAATCCATCCAGGAAATTGACGTGGTTGTTGACCACGAGCACCGGGCCGGCAGTGGGAAACCTTTCCAGTCCTTTCACCTCTACCCGTACCACTACGCGAAAAATGCTCCGCCCCAGCCAACGGAGGAAATTGTGCAATATAGACATAGTCTTTCGCTCAGCTCCCGATTTCAGTTTTGGGCATAAACGCCTATAATGCAGTGTAATGCAGCGCACCACTTTGTCAATGCGCCACCACGGGAAGACAGGGCTTTATCATTGTCCTGTGGGAATGATCAAACTGGAGTATTTTCACCACAGAGACACAGAGGACACGGAGTTTTTAAGATTTTCCCTGTGCTCTCCGTGCTATGGGCACTGCCTGCCCATGCTGCGTCTGTGGTGCATCCACTCCGAAAATGATAAGGGCCTGACGGGAAGATGAGGTAAATATGGATCCAAGACTCGCTGTGCCTTTGAAATTAGTATTCCTGGGCGGAATGTTGGTGGGATTGATAGGATTGATCGTTCCCATCTTCCCCGGCATCACCGTGATCTGGGCACTTATCCTCCTGTACGGCATCGTCGCCGGCTTTGGGACGACAGGGGTCTGGTTCTGCGCCGCCATCACCGTGCTCGCCATCGCCGGGTGGCTTGCCGACAATTTCCTGATGGGTGCGAAAGCCCGGGAACAGGGCGCGCGCTGGCTTTCCATTGCAGCAGCGATGATAGCCGGTTTCATCGCCAGCATCTTCTTCACCCCACTGGGAGGCATCCTGGCCTCGCTGCTCAGCATCTTCCTGGTGGAGTACGCCTACCGCAAGGACACGACGGAAGCGCTGGCCGCTATGCAGGGCATGGCTCTGGGCCTGGGATGGGCTTTCGTGGCGCGCTTCGGCATCGGGGCGGCGATGATCGGGTTGTGGGCGATCTGGGCATATTAGAGCTGTTCCCGAACAAAGTTAAAATAAACGCAGAGGCGCAAAGACGCAAGGACGCAGAGAAAAATTCTGTAGTTCATTTGGCATGGGCAGGCAACACCCACATCGCGGAGAAAAACAGAAAAAACTCCGTACCAATGGGCACTGCCTGCCCATACTTCGCTCCGTGGTGAAATTCCTGCTCAATGTACAAGAATTTTACTGGTAAGCGCTCACTATGGGGACTCACTCCCACTCGATGGTCGCGGGGGGCTTGCTGCTGATGTCGTAGACGACGCGGTTGATACCCGGTACCTCATTCACAATACGCAATGAGACGCGGGCCAGCAAGTCGGCGGGCAGCCGCGCCCAATCCGCCGTCATGAAATCATCGGTGGTCACGGCGCGGAGGGCCAGGACGTGGGCGTAGGTGCGCCCATCACCCATCACGCCGACGCTGCGCACAGGTAGCAGCACCGCGAAAGCCTGCGCCGTCTGCCGGTAGAGGCCGGCGGCGCGCAGCTCCGCCAGGAAGATCGCGTCGGCGGCCTGCAAGAGCGCCACGCGCTCCGGTGTGACCTCCCCCAGAATGCGCACGGCCAATCCCGGCCCCGGAAAGGGATGCCGCCAGATCAGGTTTTCGGGCAGGCCCAACGCCAGCCCCACGGTCCGCACTTCGTCTTTGAAGAGCTCGCGCAGCGGCTCCACCAGTTCCAGACCCATATCCGCCGGCAAGCCGCCGACGTTGTGATGGCTCTTGATGCGCTGCGCGCCGGCGTCGCCCGCGCTCTCGATCACATCGGGATAGATCGTTCCCTGGGCCAGGAAGCGCGTGTCTTCCAGACGCCGCGCCTCCTCCTCAAACACGCGGATGAACTGTTCGCCGATGATGTGACGTTTGCGCTCCGGGTCGGTGACGCCCGCCAGCGCGCCCAGGAAACGCGCGGCAGCATCCACGATCACCAACCGCGTGCCCAGCGTCTGGCGGAAAACCACTTCCACCTGGGCGACTTCGTTCTGGCGCAGCAGGCCGGTGTCCACAAAGATACAGGTCAGCCGTTCACCCAGCGCGCGCTGGAGCAACGCTGCCGTCACCGCGCTATCCACGCCCCCGCTGAGGCCGCAGACGACGCCTCCCTCCCCCACCTGCTCGCGGATCCGCGCCACCGTCGCAGCGATGACGGTATCGGCCGTCCAGTCCCCCTCACAGCCGCAGATGTCGAAGAGGAAACGGCGCAGAATATCCATCCCGCGCGGGGTGTGTACCACTTCAGGGTGAAATTGCAGCCCGTAGATGCGGCGTTCGGGATTTCCGGCAGCGGCCAGCACGCCGTTCTGACTGCGCGCCAACGCCGCGAATCCCGGCGGCAACTCCGCGATCTGGTCGCCGTGGCTCATCCAGACCGCCAAAGACGCGGGCAAGCCGGCGAACAGCGGAACGTCCGGCTCCGAAATCCGCGCGCGAGCGGGGCCATATTCCCGCTCGACGCCCGGTTCGACCCGTCCGCCTAGCGACTGCACCAACAGTTGCATCCCATAGCAGATACCCAACAGTGGGACGCCCAACGCCGGCGCGTAATCCGGCAAAGTGGGCGCGCCGGCATCGTACACGCTGCTGGGGCCGCCGCTGAGGATGATGCCGCGCGGCTTGAGGGTGACGATGCGCGCGGCGGGAGCCGTCCAGGGCAAAATCTCCGCGTAGACGTGTAGCTCTCGCACGCGCCGGGCAATCAGCCGGGTGTACTGCGAGCCATAGTCCAGAATGACGACCGTCTCACGCGCAACCATGGAAATCATCCGCGAAAACGATGGTACCGTCATCGCGCAACTCGGTAATGATGACCAGAGATTCGATGGGCACGTCCCACTCGGCCAGCGCCGCGCGTCCGCTCTCGAAGCTCTTCTCGACCAGGGTACCGATGCCCACCAGCTGCGCCCCGGCGCCGCGGACCAGGCGAGCCAGCGCGCTGATCGTTTGCCCCGTCGCCAGAAAGTCATCAATGATCAAAACCCGATCCTCAGGCTGCAGGAATTCGGAGGAAACCATCAACGAGACCCGGCCGCCCTTGGTATGCGAAGGCGCAAACTCCACGAAGGTCGGCTCCCTCATCGTGATGGGTTTGTGCTTGCGGGCAAAAACCAGGGGCAACCCCAGGGCGTAGGCCGTGGTCAAGGCCGGGATGATCCCGGAAACCTCGGCGGTGAGGATGCGGGTGGGATTGAACGGCGCGAAACGCCGGGCGAACTCCGCCCCGGCTTCTAACATCATGGTCGCGTCAACCTGGTGATTGATGATACTATCAATCTTGAGAATGCCGCTTCCCAGATAAACACCCTCCCGGCGAATTTTTTCCTTCAATGATTCCATCAAACATCTCCCCCTTGTGATTTCTAAAATGATGATAGCCTAACTTTAGCACGTATCCGGCTTATCGTCAAGGAATCACAAGAGGGGGGGATCGCAGCAGGCCTGAGGCCCTCTAAGGCTGCTGAGAGAGCACTGTGCGGTTTGGGCAAATCATCAACCCCATCCTGTTGCAGCTGCAGGTCATTAAACTCTCTCTGTGGTTCACCCCGCGTCTTTGACTTTCGATCTGCTACAAAAGCCCGTAGTCAACAAACAGGGCATAATGCTTCCCGTCACCTTCAGGTAGTCCCCCTCTTGAGTGTTGGTGATCATGGAGACGACAACTTAAACTGCCAAGACGCAAAGAAAATGCCGTGAAACTGGGCGTTCTTTGCGCCATTTACAGGATGGAAACTAAAAAATCACGTTAATTCTGTAAATCCCGTCGAAAATCTTTTGATTCTGGCTGCTCCAGGTCAGGTATCACCCAAGTCGCAGCCAGACCTGCATAGGGCCAGGTTCGCGGTTGGCCCAGGCGTAGTAGGGAATAGCGGTCGCCTCTACAGGCTGCCCCTGCTCTCTCTCTGAACAGGGCAACGCCGTGCGGTACAGATGGTGAGTCCAGGCGTTGTCTGGCGGAACGACTTTAGCCTGACCACGCAGTACGACCACGCCGCCGAGCAAGTCGGGCCGGAACTCCGCCGTGAAATTTGCATCGGCGGGCAAGACGATGTCGCGTGGATCAAGGCCGGAATTATCGGCTTGCTCAACGCAGTAGAGAAGCGGCCCGCGCGTCAGAGCAACTCGACCCGCGTTCTCGGTGACGTAGGGGTGACATGCGACGCGGCGGACCGGCATCGGCAGATTGAGCCGCACGACATCGCCAGGCCGCCAGGCGCGGCGGACCTCGGCGTAGGAGCCGGGGGTGAGCAAGCCCGTGAAAGGCTGCCCGTTGATCTCAAGCGTGGCCCCCTCCTCGCACCAACCGGGAATACGCAGCCACAGGCTGAAAGTCCCCTTACCCTCAATCTCAATAACGACCTCGCCGTCCCACGGGTAGCGGGTGTGTTGGGTCAGGCCGACGGTGCGGCCATCAGGGAGGGGAATGTGGGCAGCCCCCTGGGCGTAGAGGTGTACCCAGAGACCCGCGTCGGAGCAGCTGTAGAAGTAGCCGGGCAGCGACGCAAGAAGGCGGGTGATATTGGGTGGGCAGCAGGCGCAGCCAAACCACGGTTGCCGGCGATGCGTCCCGTCGTCGGCCAGGGGGTTCTGGTAGAAGTAGGATTCTCCATCCAATGAGAGACCGGGAAGGACTCCGTTGTAGAGCGCGGTCTCCAAGACATCGGCGTAGCGGGCGTCGCCCGCCAGCGCAAGCAAACGCCAGCTCCACATCACGTTGCCGATGGCGGCGCAGGTCTCCGCGTAGGCGCGCTCGTTGGGCAGTTCATAATCTCTCCCAAACGCCTCGCCCTCGTAGCGCGAGCCAATGCTCCCGCTGACGTACATCTGCCGCGCCGTCATATTGCGCCAGAGACGGTCGAGCACGTGACGCAGGTCAGCCTCGCCCGTCTCGGCGTAGAGGTCCGTCGCCCCTGCGTTCAGGTAAACGGCGCGCACGGCGTGGCCCGCCATCCGCTCCAATTCCCGAAACGGCTCGTGGTCCTGGTGATACGCGCGGCCACCGATCAATCCCTGCCCGCGTGCGTCTAAGAAAAACAACGCCTGCTCACGGTACCTCGGCTCGCCTGTCTCACGCGCCAGTTCAACCAGCGCCATCTCAATCTCCGGGTGGCCGCTGGTACCGGCCCGCTCGCGCTCCTCTAGCGGGCCGAAGTGGTCGCAAATGTGGTCGGCCAGACGGCAGGCGACGCGGAGGAGGCGGTCATCGCCGGTAGCGCGGTGGTGGGCGATGGCGGCCTGGATCAGGTGCCCAGCGCAATACAGTTCGTGCATATCGCGCAGGTTGGTCCAGCGCTCGGCGGCCCTCTCGCGCACGAAGTAGGTGTTGAGATAGCCGTCGGGTCGCTGCGCGCCGGCGATCTCGGCGCTCACCGTGCCGGCCATCTCCGCCAGGGCCGGATCCGCGCCAGTGGCGAGTGTCCACGCGACCGCCTCAAGCCATTTGTAAACGTCGGAGTCGTTGTAGTATCTGCCCTGGAAGGGAACGTCTACCTTGCCCGCCGCGCGGCGAAAATTATCAATCCGGCCGGTCTCCTCGAGAAGGCGGTACTGTGAGGGAAGCGTGATCTCCCGGTTGACCCGGCGACGCGGCGCCCAGAAACCATCGGCGAGCGTGACGGCGGTCAGCGGCACAGGCCGCAGGCGGGCGTGCGGACTTCGGGACGTGTCTACTACAACAGCGAACGGTCGAGGCTGGTCGTGCATGGTTTTGTTCACCTAAAGCGGTTTTAGAGG
>JAUWHU010000546.1 GCA_030605705.1 Thermoflexia bacterium
CCAGCGCGGTGACACATGCCGCGATGATGCCGGCAGCCTGGTAAGCCGGCACGATCACCGAAAAGTCAGGATCTCGCATACTCGCCTCTCTGTACCCATGCCTGTCTCAGTGTCAACAATGCGGCCAGCGGCAGCGGCGGCCCCATCACCACCAGGTGCAGTACCAATCCCACGGCCAACGCCCGATCCGCCGGCACGCCAAACCACGCCAGCACGACCACGCAGATCCCTTCAAAGACGCCCAGCCGGCCCGGCGTGGGCACGGCGGAGCTGCCCACCATCAACGCGGCCAGCAAAAAGAGCGCGGCGGCCAGCGAGTGAAAACCGAAAGCAGCCAACACCGCCCAATTCGCCAGCGCGCCCAGCCCCCACGTCGCCAACGTCCACACCAAGACCCAGGCAGAGACGTCCGTCTGGCGAACGGGGTTCAGCCCTCCGGCCAGACGTTGCAGCCGTGGCAGGAACGCGCGCTTCCAGCCGCCCGGCAAGAAAGTTAGCAGCCGCCCCAGCCCCCGGAAAATCTCCTCCTGCCAATGCAACGCAGCCCACAGCAGGGGAACGCCGGCAGCCAACGTCAACGCCGTCCCCCAGGTGGAGCGGGCAAACCAGCCCGGCAGCGGCATGAGGGCCAGGAGCAGCAGACCGCACAACAACAAGGCCAGCAGGTCCCACACCTTCTCCAATAGCACACTGCCCAGCGCCTCAGAAGCCCCCGTGCCCTGCTCCGGCCCGATCAACACCGCGCGCGCCACGTAGCCGCCGGGCGCAGGCAACACCAAATTCGTCACCTGCCCCACCAACAGCGCCGTCAACAGCGGCCATAGTCGCACCTCGGCCGGACGCAGCAACACCTGCCAGCGCCAGGCACGAGTCCAGGCCGTCATCACGATGGCCGCCACGCCCAACGCCACCCAGCGATAATCCGCGCTCTGCAACGCGCCCCACACCGCCGGCCAGTCCAGGTCGCGCGCCAGCCACCACACGACAAATGCTGTCGCCGCCACGCCGGCTACCCAACGCCAGCCGTTCCCCTCCCGCGAGCGCAGCCTATCCCACACGGCTCACCTCGTCCCCACCAGGGCCAGCCACGCGCGGCCCAACGGCGTCCACGCGCCGGTTTCCAGATCCACCAGATCGCCGGTGGGATACGGCTGGAAAGCCATGCTGAACCAGCACCAGCGCTGCACCAGTCGCCCGCCATCGTGAGGGTTGCCTAACGCAGGGTCCGTGGCCGTGGCAAAGAAACGCCAGGTCTCCCGGAGGTACGTCGCCACCCGCTCCGGCGGAAACCCGTACTCCTCCGGCATGGGGATACCGAATTCCGACACCACCAGCGGGAGATCGCGGTAGCCCTGTGCCGCCATCCACGCGCGGAAGAAGACAATCTGCGCCCGAAAAACCGCTAAGTTGGTGGAATCCTCCACCGCGTAGAGCTGTCCCTGATCGTCGGGTAAACCCGGCGGGATGTCCACGCCCCACGAGTCGCGCTCCTCGCGCAACATGTAGTTGTGGATGTGCCAGGCTTGCGCGGGCAGCGGCCCCCCGAACTCGGCCTGGTAGGCCGCCAGGAAACGCTCCAGATAGCGCAGGCGCAGCGGCGTCGGCTGGGCGATACCGCCCGGCGCGACGTTGGCTCCCGCGTCACCGGCCCGGATCGCGCGGTAAGCCTCGTGGTAGAGACGGGCGTAGGTCTCCGGCGTGACGTTGTCCTGCCAACGCACATCCGGCTCGTTGCCGATGAGCCAGAGCGCACCGTGATTCGCTTGGGCAACGGCGGTGAGTGTGCCAGCATCGGGGGTCAGCACACCGCCCATCACCCGCACCGTCTGTGCGAAATCCACCCCCGGCGGCACGGGCGGCGTAGCGTAGGCATTCCAGTTCATCACCCAGCCCACCCCTAACGCGGCGAGGTCGTAATCCTGCGGTGAACGCGCCGGGACAGAGATTCCTAAGCGGAAGCGCTCCTCTGGGGGAAGGATGAACGGGGCTTCCACCGTGGGAGAAGGAGTCGCCGGCTCCGCTGTCGTCAAAATGACAGGGGCCTCCGTGGAGATCACAGGTTCAGTCGTGGGCAGTTGCGCGACAGGAGTCACCGTGGGAATGAGCGGTTCAGGCGTAGGCGTGGGCAGCTGCGCGACAGGAGTCGCCGTGGGAATGAGCGGTTCAGGCGTGGGCGTGGCCGGCTGCGCGGGAGCACTCGTGGGAGGGCCAGACCAGCCCCACAAGACCAGGATAACTCCCAACACCAAACTGCCCCACCCCAATACCCGGAAAGTCTGTCGCTGCATGTCTGTTTCCTCACCTCCACCTTCAGGCATTATACCAGAAGAAACGGAACACAACAGACAAGAACAGTGAGAAGTATGTTTCAGAATTAAGGCAGACATCCCTTCTGCTTGCGGAAAATGAACTCTTAGATAACAGGTCACGCCTGGCTACGGAACAACGCCCTGTTTACAGGGCTATTGACCTACCAGATATGCTGTGCAGCCCGATTTATCGGGCGTGGCTGCGTAGCGCGGGGACTTTATCCCCGCGCGGGCGTGACGCCAGCACCACCTGGGCCTTAAAAGTGAAACGCGCCCATGACGAGGGCTGCATTTCTCTGCTCCCAAAAGCTCTAAGTCCCCGGTGGCGAGGGCTAGGAGCGTGAGAGAGCCAACGCGCCTCTTTTCCCTCAGGTCTAAAAAGGTCTAGTCGCCAGGACTAGACCTTTACTAGACTAAAGTCTAGTGACACCTCCCTCCTAATGTGCTATAGTTGAATCAATTTTAATATCCGCCTGGGAGTTACGTTTAGAAACGGCCCAACCCCGGCGAAACGGGAAGCAAGATTCCTGATTCACTAGAGTTGTTACTCAATAAAAACGGTAAGCTTTTGGACACGGATACCACGGATCAACACGGATTTTTCCTTGTTTTCTTACAAAAATATCCGTGTAATCCGTGAAAATCCGCGTCCAATTCCTGGGTTAGTTTATTCGGGAACAACTTTATTTTCTTGCAGCGGAGGTTCTATGCAGCGGATTTTGATCTACGGCGGCTCCATCATTCTGGCGGGACTGGCGGCGCAACTGGCAAACCACCCCGAGATTCAGGTTTATCGCCGCGAGACGCTGGCGGATCTGGGCGACCTGACGGCCTGTGACGCGGTGCTCGTGGACTTTGACGACGCGCAGGCCGGTGACGTGCTGGCGCTGCTCCGCGCCCGACCCGACCTCAAAATCGTGGGGGTGAACTCTACCAACAGCGCGGTGACAGTGCTCTCCGGGCGGGTTTACCTGGCGCAGACACTGACGGACGTGGTAATGTGTTTGGAGTAAAAGGAGGTGGTGCTGGAAAACTAGGTTGCGATTGAGCGCGTATTCCGATGAAACATGCCCGCCTTGAACGAGGGCTATATCAATAGTACTTTAGGCTCTTTAGGATTTCGCATGGTCGAGCCAAAATCAACCGCGAATGGCGCGGATTCACGCGAAAAAATAAAAAATCAGTGTAATCTGTGTAATCCGTGGTGAAAAATTCACGTTTCGATGAACCCACCAGGCAAAGTCCCAGAGACCCGTACTTTATCAATCAAATCCTGGCACAAAAAGCAAGAATTTCAACGCAGACGTAGTATGGGCAGGCAGTACACACAGCGCAGAGTTTTTCTGTCTTTCTCTGTGGTGAATTTTCTTTTTGGTTCTGACCTGTTCAGGTTAGGACTAACGTACTCTAATGGAAGGATCAAGGAGAGGAAATGTTTGATCAAATAAAGCATCTTAAAGGTATGTCTCGGTCACAGGCCGGGCAAAAACTAAGAGCAGTTGCGCTCCCGTGGCTTCTGGCGGCTCTTTTCATGCTCGGTATAGTCTTCTGTATCCAGATTGGCGCCGTGTGGGCGGCAGGGATTCTCGACATCGAGATCATCGCCGGCTACAACCTGATAGTGGATTCCAATGTAAAATCCCCCTCCACCTATGCGCCGCGCGCGGCGACCGTCATCGGAAAGTTCTGCAATACCGGGGACGAACCGCTCACCAACGTCTATGGCTATATTGGCAATTATGTGGATGGAAGCAACGATACACCCGGCGTCTATCCCGTTCACAATCCCACAG
>JAUWHU010000109.1 GCA_030605705.1 Thermoflexia bacterium
TGCTGGTCGGCGCCGACGAGGTTTACGAGGCCCGCTGCCGGGGTTGCCATGTCGTGCCCCACCGCGCCGAGCCATAGCGTGGCAAAGCCGCAAGGATCGTAGAGTAATTTGAGTCTACTGAAAAAACTAAGAATTTCACCACGGAGAGCACAGAGATTTTTAACTAAACCTGCAAAAAATTAATCCATTGACGCATAAAGAGTAATTTTCTTACGTCAACCCCCCTTTTTTTCTCAGTGTCCTCTGTGTCTCTGTGGTAAGATGACTTTTTTAGGGAAATCATTCTATAACTTACCGCGAGGTGCAAAATGGCTGTTCCGCTACCCGATTCAGTGGATTACGTGCTCTTAGATGAGGATACCATTCAGCAGCGCGTGCAGGCATTGGCCGATCAGATCAGCGCCGACTACGCCGGCATCCACCACGAGGATTTCATCCTGGTCGGGGTGCTTAAGGGTTCCTTCATTTTCCTGGCCGATTTGGCCCGCCGGTTGACCGTGCCCCATCGCGTGGATTTCATCGCGCTCTCCAGTTACGCCGCCGGGACCGAGGCCGGGGGTACGGTGCGGCTGATCATGGACACCCGGACCGACTTGACCGAGCATCACGTCCTCATCGTGGAGGACATCATTGACTCCGGGCATACCTTAGACTACCTGCAACGCCTTTTCCAGACGCGCCATCCGGCCTCCCTGCGTAGTTGCGTGCTGCTCAGCAAGCCGGACCGTCGGGAGATCGAGTTCCAGGTGGACTACCTGGGGTTCGAGATTCCCGATGTCTGGGTCGTGGGGTACGGGCTGGATTACGCCGACCGTTTCCGCACCTTGCCTTACATCGCGGCGCTCAAACCCAGCGTTTACTCGTAGCCGCGATTTTCAAATCACGTTCTTGACTCCCCCGAAAAAAGGCATTGGGGCAAAAGTCGCACTCACACTGCTCCTAGCCCCCGTCTCGGGGGCGTCCCCTGGGCAGTTTCCTTGTCAACCCGCCCCCGGGGACGGGGGCTTAGAGCTTTGGGGAGTAAATGTGTCACTTTTACCACAGTGCGCTCTGTGGTGAAATCGGGTTTTTTCAAGGGACTCATAGCTAACCTGGAATTACAAATTGCAAAAATCTCAGCGCTGTGGGCACTGCCTGCCCACACCTACGGTTTGCGGTGAATGCTCTCATAGGAGTTAAACCATGTCCATGTACGATGACATCGAGAAAGTATTGCTCACAGAGGAACAAATCCGGGCGCGGGTCAAGAGCCTGGGAGCAGAGATGAACGCCATTTATAGCGATGACGATCTCCCCTTGCTCGTCTGCATTCTCAAGGGAGCGTTCATGTTCCTGGGAGACCTGACGCGGCACTTAAACTTCCGCCATGAGCTTGACTTCATGGAGATCTCTAGCTACGGAAAATCCACCAAGAGCAGCGGCATCGTGCGTATTCTCCTGGACCTGGAATCCAGCATCGAGGGGCGTCACGTCGTCATCGTGGAGGACATCGTGGATACGGGATACACGTTGGACTACATCCTGCGCAACTTAGGGACGCGCCACCCGGCCACCCTGCGCGTGGTGACTCTGCTCAACAAGCCCAGCCGCCGCGAGGTGGAGGTTCCCGTTGATTTCAGCGGTTTCGAGATACCCGACGAGTTCGTTCTGGGCTACGGCCTGGACTACGCCGAACAGTACCGCAACCTCCCCTTCATTGGAGTGCTCAAACCCGAGGTCTACGGGAAAATTTAGCGTTCAGACGTCAGTCTTCAGCGGTCAGCCGTCAGTTTTTAGCCGTCAGTCATCAGCCATCAGCCGTCAGATGTCAGTCGTCAGTACGAGTAGTCGCTGAAACGCTGCGACGCTATCTTCGAGGGAGCAAATGCGCGCGCGGAAACTGTATCTTGCGGCAAGTATCATCGCTCTGCTGAACCTGGCTTTCCTCCCCGGCAGTAGCCGCGATTTCCATGTCGCGCCGGTGACGGAGATTATACCCTCACCGTGGAGCAAGCGGAACACCTCCCGGCCCATTACCCTTTCACCGTGACCGGCGGCGAGGGCACGCAAATCATCACGCGCACCCTGGGATTGCATCCCATTGTCGGGCGAGCCTATCTCCCGCTGATATTGCGCCGGTAAAGCGCCATCTGCCATTTGCCATTCGCCATTTGCTATTTGCTTATTTCTTCAGGGGAAACTAAATGAAGACGCGCACTCTCAAAATCGCTATATTCATGCTCTGGGGCGGCAGCGCGTTACTGCTCTTGGGGATGTTCTTGAGCTACCCCACTTTCTACCCTTACTTGGCTGCCTTCGCTCATACCTCCGAAATCGCCACAGCGCCCCCGCTGGACACTGGCTCTCTGGCTACGGAGATTACTCATACTGCTCTCAGTCCGGTGGCGACTTCGCAACCGGAACTGAGCGCTCCACTGCCGGCGACAGAGGAAACAAAGCCCACAGTCGTGCCTACACCCACGCCAGTTCCCGTGGGGACGCTGCCGCGACACATTCGAATCCCGTCGCTCCACCTGGACGTCCCCGTCGTCCCCGTGCAATGGGAAAGCACAGAGGTCGCCGGGGGAACCCAACCTGTATGGCAGGTTCCCGACTGGAAGGCCGTGGGCTGGCACGAAGGTTCAGCCCTTTTGGGGTTGCCGGGGAACACCGTTTTGAACGGGCACAATACCACCAGAGGGGAAGTCTTCCGCAGTCTCTACAAATTGGAGGAAGGCGACCTGATCCTGGTGGAGGGAGAGGATCAGCACACCTATGCTTACGAAGTCCAACACCTCTACATCTTAGAAGAAGCCGGACAGCCATTGGAGGCCCGGCTGGCAAACGCCCGCTACGTCCAACCCACCACGGATGAGCGGCTGACGTTAGTCACCTGCCATCCTTATGGCAGCATCCGTTACCGGCTGATCGTGATCGGACGTCTGATCCCTCAACCGGAGGATGACGGTATCTCCTCGAAAATCGAGCAATGACTGAGGATGGGGGAAACGTCTCAGCGTCTTGACGTTATGTATCCTGCGGATCAAGCAAGGCGACAAGCACGGAGGAATCCACGACGATTTCCATAACTTAGACCTCGTCGTAAAGTGCTTCAGTATCGGCCAGCGCGTCGCCGCCACAGCCTGCGGGTATCAAGTCCAGCCATTCCTTCAGGCTGGCGGGTGAGTTGGCAACCGTGGGGTATTGTGCTCCGGGGCGTGGATATCTTTGCTCTTTGATTACCTTAGCCTTGACCTCAGCGCGCCGGGAAGATTCCTTCAACCGTTCGTAGTATTCATGGTCTACTAACACGGCGACGGGATGTCCATATCGCGTGACGTAAATTTCATTCTCTTCATCTTGAAGGTCGTCAAATACCTCACTCGTCTTGCGCCGTAGATCGCTAACCGGCATGATTCTCGTACCCATTTGCGCACTCCTTGATGCTAAATTTGACACAACTTTACATCACCATTATACTCGACTGTGGTTGTCTGATCAAGGTTCGCTTCCCTTATTCATAACTCCACTGAAAAAAAGGCTAATTTTAACGTAGAGGCGCAAAGGTGCAGAGATTCTTGAATGATGCTTCAATATTTTTGAGAATCGAGACCTTTGACTAAACAAATCTTGATCTACCGTTTAATTTTCTTGGCGTTCTTTGCGCCAATGGGCACTGCTTGCCCATACCTCTGGTCTGCGTTGAAGTTTTTGGTTTTTTCAGTAGGGTCATCATAAATTCACAGGTTTATAGTCAAGGAGAATCATGGATGATTGCTAAGTTGCTGCGCCGCACACGGCGCAATCACGCTCTGGAACATGCTACCATCACCTTGCTCAACCGGCGTCACCCCCAGGCGCGGCTCATGGGAATTTCGGGGCCGCGAGGGTTTACCCTTTACACAAATCTCACCGCTGAAGAGGTGTTCCCGGCGGTGAAGGATGCTCTGCGGCTGCTCAAGGCCGGCCAGCACGCCCTTGCCATCCAACCCAACTGCGGCACCACCCTGCTGCTCGCGGCCACGCTTACCACCACGACGGCTTACCTGGGCCTGGGAAATCCCCAACTCGCGTCCCGCGAGCGGCGCGAACGCTTTCCCCAGGTGATTCTTCTCAATGCCCTGATGATCCTCCTGGCGCGGCCCCTGGGAGCGTGGCTGCAGGCCAATGTGACCGTGGATGCCGCCTTAGACGGTGCTGAGATCACCTCCATCCTGACCGACTACCACCAGAACTACCGGCGCATCCGCGTTCAAGTGAAACACACCTGAAGCATGTTTATTCTCATCCACGGGAACAATACATTGGAGCAGGAAGAGGCGGTGGCGGCGCTGCTCCAGGAACATACCTCTCAGGATTTTGGAGGGGTGAACACCGAGAGGCTGGGGCGACCGTTGCGGTTCGCCGAGC
>JAUWHU010000310.1 GCA_030605705.1 Thermoflexia bacterium
GCCAAGTCGCCAAGTCGCCAAGTCGCAAGGAAAACAATTCAAACTTTGCGTCCCTGCGCCCTTGCGTCTCTGCGTTAAAAAAACGCCAAGTCGCCAAGTCGCCAAGTCGCAAGGAAAACAATTCAAACTTTGCGTCCCTGCGCCTTTGCGCCCTTGCGTTAAAAACCGCCAAGTCGCCAAGACGCTAAGGCGCAAGGAAAACAATTCAAACTTTGCGTCCCTGCGCCTTTGCGTCCTTGCGTTAAAAACCGCCCGGATATCTCAACGCGAGAGGCTCTCAACCCCAGGAATCTGCGGGGTGCGCAAGGTCAACGTAGCCGCTTCCTCCAGCGCTGCCGCGCGCGACGCCAACGGGAACTGCCCGTGCAAGGGCGACACAGCGGCGCCCAACCGCACTCCCTGATAGAACACCCACGCCGCCGGCAGCCCCAATCCACTGAGGAACACGGCCCGTCGCAGCTCCGCCAACCCCTCGTCGTCCCAGCCACCCAAGACGGCGGTGCAAAAGCCGAAGGCCGGTGACGCGACGAACAACGTCACACCTAAAAGCCAAATCGTCGCTGCCGGCGCCGGCTGCCAAAACACATCTCCCACCCCGCGCAAGAAAGCGTACAGGAGCAGTGCTGACCCGCCGGGCGCGATCACCGCCGGCCAGAAAGGCAAATGCGGTCGCCCGACGTGCCGCGCCACCAGCGACCAGGCCACCAGTCCGCGCAGCAAGGTCGCCAGTAACCAGGCCGCCCCTACTCCCCAGAGCTGCCATTGCGGCGCCAAGATCGCCGCCAGCCCCAAGCGCACCACCTGTTCACCGACCAGCAGCCACGACCGGAGCGCGGGCCGTCCCACGGCTTCCAGCACCCGGCCGGCGGACCAGCCTAACCATTGCCACGCGCCCCACAGCGCCAGGAACCCGATCCATTGCGCCGCGCCGGCATGGGATTGACCCAGCGCCCCTAAAATGAAGCGATCTCCCACCGCCGCCAAAACGGCCAAGATGAAAAGGCTGGCTCCTATGCCATAGCGCAAGCCCTGACTCATGTAGTAGCGCAACAGCACGCGATAGTCCACAGCGTAGGCCGCGGCCAGCGCAGGCAGCAAGTCATCGTAGAGACCCGTTGCCAACACCTCGTAGGCATAGACGATCTTGAGCGCCGTTGCCCAATCCCCCTGCAGAGCAATGGAAGCCGGCAGCCATTGAGTGAGGAGCGTGACCTGGGCTGCGTAACCCAGCAGCACGGCGACGGAACCGAAGGTCAAACGCGCGCCGAAGCTCAAGACCCGGCCCGCAATGCGGGAATCATAGGCAGGCAGAAAAAGCGGCTTGAGCGCGTACCCCAGTCGCCGGTAGAGGAGCGCGCCCACCAGGAAGGCGACCCACGCCGTCACGTACCATCCCAGGCCCAGGCCAAACACGCCGCCTAACGTCGCGCCGATCTCAGGATGCGCGCTTCCCCAGCGGCGCAACGCCAGCACCGTCGCCGTCTGAAAGAACAGCGGCCCGCTGACCAGGATCACCGTGAGCAGCTGTTCGTAATCCAACCGCTGCAAGGCCTGGAAGAAAAGGCGGAAGACCTGCAAGAAGCCGGGGAACCGGACGAGCGCGCAGGCCAGGAAGTAAAAAGAGAGGTGCGCCCATGCCGTGTGAGGAAAGACCCACACCGCCAGCCAGGCCACTATCCCCAGCTGTAACGCGCCGCTCAATAGCTGCCACCAGACGTAGAACTGGAAATAGCGCCAGCCTTCACGCGGATTGGGGTAGCGGAGCGTGGCGAAGTAACGCACGGCGGCAATGCCCGTCCCCATATCGAAGAGCAGCCACATGATCTCCAGCCAGCGCACCGCCTGCCCCCAAAAATCCAACGTCTGCGGCCAGGGGATCAGTACCTCGGGCAGAAAGCGCGTCTGATAGAGCAGCCAGGGAACGAACAGCAGCAGTCCGCTGCCCAATAGGAACAAGAAACCGGCCAGCGGGCGATGAAATCCCACCTGCTGCCAGGGATCCGCCGGGGCCTCTGCGGGGGAAACGGCAGGCGCGCGCAGCCACTTCACCTGTCCGGGATGCAGGAACAGCGAGCGACGCGCCAAAAACAGCGCGAGGAAGGCACACAAAACCACAGCCCCCCCACCCCCGATGATCCCCAGGCGTGCAGCGCCGTGGGGGACGGGAGAAAACGGGACGGCGGCAAAGGAAAGGACGCGCGGTGTTCCTGCCGCCTCGATCAGCAGCCGGTAGATAAGGTAGTCGAAATAGGGCCAGTGTACCCACTGCTCGTTGCTCGCATCACCGAACCAGCCGCCCACGATGAAGACCTGCGTCTGCTCGCGCCCCCGGACGCGCTGGATCACCGGCTCCCCGGCCGTCGTCTCCACGATGGGCAACAGCAAGTTGGGGTTGGAGATGACAGTGCGGGCGCGGAGCGGCGGAGCGGAATTCCACGCGAGTGCCTTTTGTAGCGGATCCGGCTCATCACCAGCCACCAACGCGCGCGGCGCGCTCCTCCCACCGGCCAGGCCGAACATTCCCACGCCCAACAGCGCGCGTAGATCGCCGGTACTCTGGGGGAACGCCGGCCCCGCAAAGACCACCAGCCCGACCTCTTCTCGCAGCACCTGCCGTTCGATGCCTCGCAACTGAGCGGGATCCAACTGCGTGTCGTTGAGGACGAAGACCTGGGCCATTTCGGGACGCTCCACCAGCGTCACGTAGGAAGATACACGCTCGATGGCCTGCGCGACAGCATCCGCCGGCCCGACGTAGTAGACCTTCACCGTGCCGGCAGGCGTCTGGGCCAGCGCAGCAGGAGCCAGACCCAGGAGCAGGGCCAGGAG
>JAUWHU010000603.1 GCA_030605705.1 Thermoflexia bacterium
CCATTTTGCGACCCCGCTCGTGCTCGTAGGTCCAGCCCAGATCACCGGGAGGGCCAATGTACACGAGGGCAACCTTGTAGACATCAGGTTCGGGAGTGGCTTTCGGGCCACAGGCCGTGAGCAACAGGGCCAGGATCATCACCAAAGACATGCTTACCCAAATCTTGCTTTTCATAGGACACACTCCTTCTTCTAAAGAATTTAACAAACAAAGTGTCAACTTCCAGATCGCACGTCTACGTTCCTGGGACACCTCCTTTCTCAATGGATAACAACTTGTCAGATGTCTGTCAACTACCTCTAATTATACAGAGAAGGCAAAAGTCTTGCAAGCCCCTCATTCCAACGTCGCCGGTCCGGCGGCCCCCCGGAGCGTCTCGTCGTCTTGGAGTTCCTGGTTGAGCAATTCGATGCGCTCGCGGGTGATCCGGAGGTGATCAAAGTCACGCGCCACGAAGGTTTCGCGGAAGATCGCCCGCGCTTCCTCTAAAATTTCCCGAATCCGGTACCGTTGAGAAAGATGGTTGAGCATCAGGCGACGCGCGCCGGCCTCTCGCGCCAGCCACGCGGCCTTCGCCGCCGTCAGGTGCCCAAAGCGACGCGCCAGGTCCGCATCCCGCTCCAGGTAAGTCGCTTCGCAGACCAGCAAATCCACTCCCCGCACCGCCTCCACCAGATCGTCCACACGCACCACGTCGCCGGTCAGTGCCAGCGAGATGCCTGGCCGTGCAGGCCCCAGCACCTCGTCGGGATGGATCACCCGCCCGCCGGCCAGCGTTACCGGCAAGCCATTGACCAGGTCGCGGCGCACCGGCCCGGCGGGCACGCCCAACGCCGCAGCCTTATCCGCCAGGAAGGGCCGCCGGGGTTTCTCCCGGAAGAGATAGCCGTAACATCCCGGCCCGCGATGCTGGACAGGGAAAGATCGCACTTCGAAAGTATCGCTTTCCATGAGAATGCCCGGGCGGATGGGGATAAAATCAATGGGGATGGGCGGGCGCGCGCCCCGCAGCACCACGCGAAAGAGCAGATCGTTCACCCGTTCCAGGGCGCGGCGGCCCCCGTAGATTTCCATCCGCTCCACGGCTTCCCAGCGAGCGAAGGTGGAGACCAGCCCCCCCAGCCCCAGGATATGATCCAGGTGCCCGTGGGTGAGCAGTACCCGCTGCAAGCGCCGAAAACCCAGGCCGCTGCGCAGAATCTGGCGCTGGGTTCCCTCGCCGCAATCCACCAAAAACCGCTCGTCGCGGTACAAAACCACCTGGGAGGGTAGCCCGCGCTGAATAGAAGGCGCAGAAGCCGCCGTCCCCAAAAATACGATTTCGATCATGCAGTAACTCCGGTGATGTAGGGATGGGGGGAAATTCCCCCGTGATTCAATTATATTCACCTGTGGGGGTTGACAAACTTGGCGGGGGGAAAGCGAGAAGGCGAGAAAGCGAGAAGGCGAAAAAGCGAGAAAGCGAGAAGGCGAGAAAGCGAGAAAGCGAAAAGGCGAATCAGCGAGAGAGCATTGCAACTTTCAACTTTCAACTTTCAACTTGTAACTTTCAACTCTTAACTCGCAACTCTTAATAATGCGTGACCACTTTGGCGCCGAGCGGCGCCCAATTGTACAGCCACTGCGCGTCGGGGGTGCGCATGTTCACACAACCGTGGCTCATGGGAACGCCGAAGTTGTTGTGCCAGTAAGTCCCGTGGATGCCGTAGCCCCGGTAGAAATACATCGTGTAGGGGACGTTGGGTAAATTGTAGCCGGGGCCGCTCATCCGCGTGGAGACGTACTTGACGTAGACAGCATACGTCCCCACCACCGTCGGATACCAGCGGGTGCCGGTGGAGACCAGCACCGAAAAGACCGGCGTTCGCTCCTCGTAGGCCGTCAACGTCTGCGTGGAGAGATTCACGTCAATCCATTTCTCGCCGTAGCCGACGGGGGCGGGAGCCGGGGCCGGTTGCGCCGGCGGCGGATTGGGGTTACCGCCGGGAATGGTAAGCCGCTGGCCCACGTAGATGGTGTTGGAACTCAAGCCGTTAGTCGCGCGCAACGCTGCCGCCGTAGTCCCATGACGCAGGCCGATGCGGAACAGGTTGTCGCCCGGCTGCACGACGTAAGTGCCGCCATCCGTGGGAGCGTCAGGCGGAGTCGGAGCGGCAGCGGAACCGGGGATGGTGAGCCGTTGGCCCGCGTAGACCCACGAATTCCAGTAAAGTCCGTTCGCCTCAGCCAAATCGCTCGCCAGGATGCCGTGGCGCAGGGCGATCTCCAAAAGCGTATCCCCCGCCTGAACCACGTACACATTCTCTGCGGCGGGCGGAGCCGGAGCGGCAGCGGACCCGGGGATGGTGAGCCGTTGCCCCACGTAGAGCCACGCCTGGCGGGACAGGTCGTTAGGCGCGGACGAGGGGGCGACCTCGAGCACGGCGGGGGCGGCGGCCAATGGCGCGGCCCGGGCCGGTTGCAGCGCGGCGGAATCGCTTTGCGCCAGCAACGTGAGCAGGGCTAACAAGATAACCGTCGCCAACAAAACAGTTCCCAGGGATACCAACATCTTCCGGTTCATGGTGTTTCCTCCTTTTCGGTGCAGGTCGCTTACCCGTTCCAAGCTAACCATTGTTACGGGCCATATCCTTTGAGTATCAGCGGCAGATACACCCGTGTGATCCGCGTCGTATAGCGGTACACGCCGGCGTTGACTAGGGTGCCATCGCCGTTCGCCTGGCTCCATGCCTGCGCCGCGCCGCCCTCCACATACCCGCCGGTGGTGCCGGCGTACAGGATCACGCGGTCGGTGGCCGTCACCGCGGCCAGCGAGTACACGGGGACATGCCCTAGCTCGCCGGCGGCCCGCTGCCACGATTGCGCACCGTCCGTTGAGTGGTATAACCCTGGTCCCTCTGGCCCTCCCCCTGCAGCAATATAGAACACTGGCGGGCTACCGGGCACGAAGAGAATCTGCGCGCCGTTCCAACTTGTGAGCGAAGAGCCTGCATGTGCCCACGAAGCGCCGCCGTCGTTCGAAACAAAGAGACCTTCCCATGGCCCAGTCCAGGCGAACACGCGATGGGTTCCCGGCTCCACCTCGACGTCAAAGGCATAACTTACCTCTCCTACGCCGATGGGTTGCCAGGTTTCTCCACCATCGGTGCTCTTGAGCAGGCCGCCCCCCTTGCCCATCTCACCCGTGGCTGCGTACACTACCGTCGGGCTTGTCGGATCGTAGGCCAGGTCGTTGACCTGGCTGATCTCTTGGCCAAGATCAATACGATACCAGTCCTCACCATAGTTGGTGCTGCGGTAGATGCTCCCGTGCGCATTGACGCAGCTACTCGTCCAACCAGAGTGCCTGACTCCTGCCAAAAGAGTGCCTGGTTGTTCGGGAACTGGGGACAATTCATTAACCCATAGGCCGCAATCGGCATATTCGACGGGCTTTGTTATCTGAGCAAACGTGGGCCAGGTTTGACCATTATTCTCGCTGATATAGACTCCCTCCGCGGCGCCTGCGTAGATGCGCGTTGGCGTGGTCGGATCAAGGAGAATGCTGACCACGCCGGAAATAGGCAAACGTTCCCAAATAGCGCCGCCTTGTGCGCCTCGATAGACTTTGCCCAGGCTCAAGGCGTACACGATATCCGGCTGATCCGGGACGATTTGCATTTGTTCTGGAACGATGGCCGTCAGGCCTTGCTTGACGACCCGCCAGGTCGCGCCACCATCCGTCGTTTTATATACACCTTCTCCCCAACCGCCCTCTGCAATGTAGATAATGTCAGAGTCTGTTGGGTGCAAGGCAAAACTGTGTATCCATCCTTCGGGACCAAAAGAGTACCAAGTGTCCCCACCATCAGACGTTTTGTAACCAACTCCCCAGTTAGGCAGGAATACTGTCCCCGAAAAGGTTTCGCCCCAGGCCTCAGGAGCGAAGGTAATATTGGCGCTACACCATTCGTCTCCCGATTGGCCGATGGATGTCCATGCGGTTAGATCTGGATTGACGCTCTTGAAGAGGCCGCAAGGATCGCCCAACCAGTTACCCGCGGCGACCCACACTTCGTGTGCCCCAAAGGGATTGACTTTCAGGCCGTGAACGTAAGATACCGGCCTGGAAGCGAAGGTCCATGATGTGCCACCGTTGTGGGAAATAAAGACATTACCGCTGGCTGTGCCCAGGTACATCGTCAGCGGATCGGTGGGATGGAAAGCCAGGGCAGTTGCCTGTGTGTCGGTGAGTCCTTCCACAGCGGGAAGCCACGTCTCGCCGTGGTTCGTTGACATGATTAGGCCACTGGAGCCACCGTCGGCGCCACAGGCAGCCACGTATACAGTTCCCAACATGGTGTGGATCTGATAGCGCACCCAGCAGTCACGACCTGAGGTTTGAGTAATGGGAAAGTTGGTAGTCAGCGGGATCCAGGTGTCGCCGTCGTCGTCTGAACGCCAAAGGAACTCGTCCGCATGATGAGACCCGCCTTGTATGTAGAGCCGGTCAGGTGAGAGAGGATCAACTGCCAAATGGTGCGCAGAACGGGCAAGTTTGAAATCCCAGTTCTCGGCGCCGTCACGGCTGCGGAATAGACCTACACCAGCGTCAGCGTAGAGCGTCGTCGGTGTGACGGGGTTGACGACAAGATGGCTGATTGAGCCACCATACAGTTCACCCGCGTTCCACACGCCGATGCCCTGGGTGACGGTGACGGCGTCTGACAGGTTGCCCGATTCCCCGTCAGGGTTGACGACGGTCAGCGTGTACACGCCAGAGTCCAGCCCCCACGGCACGGTCGCCGTCAGCGTGGTGGTACTTACCCAGCCCACGTCGTCCAGCGCGGTGTTGCCCAGATAGGCCATGGGCTGAGTGATGACCAGCGTGCCGGATAGCCCGGCGCTAAAGCCGGTGCCGGTGATGACGATAGGCGTGTCCAGGTCGTTGGGAGCGGACGATGGATCAACCTCGGTGACTGTCGGAGCGGCCAGCAGCGCAGCCCACGCCGATTTGGAAACATCAGAACTGGCGCTCCCCATTATGCAGAGCAGGACGAGTAGCGCAGCCGTTGCGGTCAGAACGGCTGTCACAGTTGCAAACAGTCGCTTTTTCATTGTGCTTCCTCCTTCCGGTGCATGGCGCTTAACAGCACCCAATCTGTTTATTCCTCTCGAATCCATCTATTCTTGTTGCCTCACTTGCGGCTCGGCGTCCCCGCCGTGGCAGGAATTGCGCAATGCTCAGTAGGACCCGATCTGATTCCTTACGGGGATTGATCCGATTCCTCACTGGAATCGTTTTGGCTCCTCACTGGAAACGAAATCTTCCTTACTGGAATCAAACCCGTTCCTTATAGGAACCAAACCTGTCCTCACTAGATCACGATTGTTAGCAGGGCAGGCTCCCACGCCTGCGAACCGGCGACGTGCGCCGCCTCCGCCTGGTGCCGGGAGTCCCTCATAGAATTGCCAGGCAGCCGCTATGGTGCGTACCCCTTGAATATCAGCGGCAGATATACTCGTTGATTGAGCAGCCGGGTGGTCATCCGGTACACCCCCCCGCCCATCACGCTGCCCCGGCCGGGTATGACATCGGATGCCGCTGCGGCCTGTGATTGGGGCGATACCACACCTCCGGAAATGCCGACGTAGACCACGACTCGCTCGTCATCGCTGCCCGCGGCCAATGAGTAGATGTCGGTGGCCGGCACGTCCTCAACTTGCTCCCAGGTGTACCCCCCATCCGTGCTACGGAATAGTCCATTGGTACGGTTGGGGCCAGCATACAGCGTGTACGGTGGCTTCCTTCGCTCGGGGGGCACAAAAAGCAGACTGCCGCAGTCGTCACACGGTGGCAACGCCTCCCACGTCTCGCCCGCATCTTGTGAAACGAACAGCGTCGGATCCGCGATCGGTGCCCGGTCACATTTGACAAAGACTGAACCGGGGACGTCTGGGTGTGCGGCTACCGACCAGAGCCAGGGGACTCCTGGAAAAGAAGTGACTTGTTGCCAGTTCGTGCCGCCATCGGTGCTCTTCCACAGGCCGGTGCCGTAGGTGGCAGCATAGACCAGGTTGGGGTCTACCGCGTCGTAGGCAAATTCGACGACTCGGCTGATGGGTTCGGTGGGTCCCAGGTACTCCCAATGCTCACCATAGTCGTCACTGGCATATATAGCACCCCGCTCCGTTCCGGCATCAGGTAGAGCCCAGGACAAAAGGAAACGAGCGCCAATCAGGATCGTACCGGAGATGTTGGGGTGCGGGGCGACTTCAAGGATGTCAGCCTTCCATCCGCTCCACGTGACCGGCAAGGTAGCCGTCATCTCATGCCACGTAT
>JAUWHU010000447.1 GCA_030605705.1 Thermoflexia bacterium
GTTGTCATTCAAAACAACGTATTCAATCGAAGTCGGCTCAATACAGTGGTCGTGTGCGTGCTGACATCAAACCTCAAACGAGCCAAGTCACCGGGGAACGTTTTGTTGGAGAAGGGTGAGGCGAATTTGCCCCAGCAGAGCGTGGTCAATATTTCGCAGATATTCACCGTGGACAAAGGAGACTTGGCGGAAAGAATAGGTAGGCTTTCTCGTAAGCGGGTGAGTCAGATACTTGACGGTATGCTACTGCTTATGGAGCCACGGGACATTGACGAATAGATGAGCACCTCCATCCGGTAGCGGGGAAGTGCAGAACAGTGTGTCAAATCCCGGTGCGGGGTCGCCCACCGATTACGTGAATTTCATCGTGACAATATCCGTGTAGCAACACCAAGTTGGCATAGCGGTTGTTGAGCCGGTTGCCATCCCCGTGATGTATTTCCAGCACTTCGTCCGTAGTGAAGCGTAAGCCACAAAGCGCACGGTGGCCGTGCTGTCGTTTGAACGGTGTTTCGGATGCTCTGTGAGACATCCAGATAACACTTTCACGATTTATCTCATGTTGAGGAACACTACCGAAAAACGAGAAGGTTATGCAAAATCTCATCCCGCACTTTATCCATACACAATTTTCACGGAACATCACCCGAGGCGACTTTGTGGCCGCGACGATGTTTGTGGATGTCTCCGGTTTTACCACCTTGACCGAGTCGCTGATGCAGCACGAGACCGACGGCGCCGAGATCGTTGCAGCCGCATTGAACCGCGTTCTTAACTCGTCGGTAGCCGAAGTGTATGCCCACGGCGGATTTATTGCGACGTTTGCTGGCGATGCCTTTACCGCACTGTTCCCCTCAGCTCTCAATGCCGCGCAACACGCTCTACAAACGGCGCGTTTTATCCAGGACTTTTTTGCGCAGCACAGTGTGCTGGAGACAAAGTACGGACGGTTTGAAATTGACGTCAAAGTCGGACTCTCCTACGGTGAGGTTACTTGGGGGATTGTGGGGGAGATGGGCCGCTACACATATTTCTTTCGCGGTCCGGCGATCACCGGGTGCGCTCAAGCCGAACACCAGGCGCGCACTGGCGACGTCATCGCCGATGACCGAATTCACCCACATATTACAAAAGATGCTGCCGAGGCCTACGCTTTGGAAGCCGGTCACTACTACCGGCTCGCGTTGGCGGCATTCAAGCCGCGATTGCCGCGTTTCGCCCCACCATCGCTGTTGATGCGTAATGACCTTGCCCCCTTTGTGCTGGATGCCGCCAGCGACCTGGTGATCAGCGGAGCACAGGCCGAATTCCGCCGGGTGGCGGCGCTGTTCATCTCTTTCGATGTTCCGGTGGACCACAGCACGCTCAACACTTTTGTCTCCGACGTGCTGGCGTTGATGTCTGATTACGGCGGCTACTTCAACAAACTGGATTTCGGAGATAAGGGCGGGATGATGCTGGTGCTGTTCGGTGCGCCGGTAGCGCACGAAAACGATCTGGAACGCGCCGGTAATTTTCTCCTGGCCTTGCAGGGACACAACGCCCCTGTGGCGTGGCGCGCCGGCCTGGCCTTTGGGCCTGTGTATGCCGGCCTGGTCGGCGGAACGGTGCGGTGCGAGTACACTGCTATTGGCAACATCGTCAACTTTGCCTCGCGTCTGACCCAAAAAGCAGCTTGGGGTCAAATCTTGGTACCGGAGACGGTCGCCAGCCACAGTGCTTTTCAAACCCACGCTGTCGGCGAAATCCACTACAAGGGTTTTTCCCAACCACGACCAACCTACGCTTTGCTTTCCAGCCGCACCGCTGCCGGCACTTTCTTCGATCAGGCAATGGTTGGGCGACAACGTGAACTGGCGCACCTGGTGAAAGCTGCCCAACCGCTCTTTGCGGGCAAATTTGCCGGCGTAGCCTACATCTATGGCGAAGCCGGTATCGGCAAATCTTGCTTGGCGCACGAACTGCATCACGCGCTGCGCCAGCACAGTGAGATAACCTGGTTCATTGGGCAAACCGATCAGATTTTGCGGCAGGCGTTCAATCCCTTCGTCTACGTGCTCAAGCGTTACTTTGACCAATCGCCGGAAGCCACTCCCGATGAAAGCAAAGCGCGCTTTGATGCCTGTTACGCGCGCTTGTTGACCAACCTGCGCACCATCGTCGGGCAGGACGTGACACGTATCCAACCGCTCATTGACGAGTTGATCCGCACTCGCTCCACCATAGGCGCGTTGCTTGATCTGCATTGGCCCGGTTCCCTCTACGAATCGCTGGATGCGGAACTGCGCTATCAAAACACATTGATCGCGGTAAAAACCTGGCTGCTGGCCGAGAGCTGTTTTCAGCCGGTGGTGCTGCTCATTGAGGATTTGCACTGGCTCGACAGCGCCTCCCACGCGCTGTTGACTACCCTCACCCGCAACGTTGCCGACGCTCCACTCCTCATCCTCGTCACCTCCCGCTACGCCGACGATGGCAGCAAGCCCACACTCACACTGTCTGAAGACATCCCCGTCACCGCGCTTGACCTCAATGCCCTCTCGCGCACCGAACTCCAAACGCTCAGTCAGACTATCCTGGGCCATTCCTTGAGCGCGGACCTCAGCGAGCTGTTGCTGGCTCGCACACAGGCTAACCCCTTTTTTGTACAGCAGCTCCTCTACTACTTTCGCGAAAGTAATTTGTTGCTGCTGGACCCGGAGACGCAAATGTGGGCAGTCAAGGCTGACGTTCCCGCCAACATTCCCACTACCATCCAAGCGATCCTGATCGCGCGCCTGGATCGGCTGTCGCAAGCGGTTAAAAAAGTCGTCAAAAGCGCTGCGGTTTTGGGCCGCGAGTTCGATGTGCAGGTGTTGCGGCAGATGTTGCACACCGCCGTTATCCGGGAAGTACGCACTGCCGAATGTGAGCAAATTTGGTCAGAGGTGCAACGGATGCGTTATCTGTTCAAACACATCCTGATGCGCGACACGGCCTACGCGATGCAGTTACGTCGCCACCGGCGTGAGCTGCACCAGCGTGCCGCTGAGGCATTGGAAGCGCTCTATGCCGACGAACTGGCCCAGTATTACGCCGATCTATCCTACCATTACGAGAACGCCGGCGTTGTAGACAAAGCCCTCACATATCTGCATAAGGCTGGCGATTTCGCGAAAGAAGTCTACGCCTTGGAAGAAGCCACAAGCTATTACCAGAAAGCCCTGGCCTTGCTTGTTACTGCCGAGGGTGATAAAGCGGAGGCTGCCAGGCAACGAGTGCTGTTGTACGAGAGCTTGAGTGAGATACTATTGTGGCAAGCGCAGCTTGCAGAAGCCCAAACGGCCTGTATCGCGATGCGATCAGCGGCAGAAGCTACCGGCGACCTGGCCGCGCAAGCCCGCGCCTGGAATAAATTGGGTACGATGCGCGAGAGGCTGGGTGATTATCACGCGGCACTTGACTGTGCAAAACGTGCCGAGACCGTGGCCCGCGCAGTGGATGTGCCGGCTGAAGTCGCCAGGGCGTTGACGAACCAGGGCTTTGCTTTTTTCAGGATGGGCGATATGCAGCAGTCCTTGGCATTGAGCGAGCAATCCCTGACGCTCAGCACCGAGTTCGACATTCCCAACATAACGATAGGGAATCTCAATTTACTCGGCGGCATCCATGACATCACCGGCAACTACAACCAGGCTGTGCATTATTTGGAACAGTCGTTGGCCCTGTGTCGCGCCTTGGATAACCGCTGGAGAATCGCGGGGGCACTGAACAACCTGGGTGAAAACGCGCGCTTACGTGGCGACTACCGTGCAGCAGTCGCACACTTTCAAGAAGCGGTGGATATCTGCCGCGAAATTGGACATCGCTCTCACGAGATGTTGTTTCTCAGCACACTGGGGGGTGCTCGCGTGGGCCTGGGCCAGTACAAAACCGCCGAAGTCGAGATCCGGCAGGCGATCCAGATGAGTCAGGCCACCGGAGAGTTGTTTTCTCGCGCCTATTCGTATCTATTCCTGGCGGAGGCATTGCTGGGGCAGGAACGCTATCAGGACGCCCTGAAAGCAGCGCAACAGTCGCTAAGCCTGGGACAACAAATCAATTTGCCGGAGGTGACCGGTGGCGCCTGGTGCGCCCTCGGAAAAGTGGCGCTGCGCCTATCCGGCCCCATCACAATGGACGAAAGAGGGTACACCGCACCGACTTGCTTTGCCGAGAGCCAACGTATTTTCGAGGAGGTGGGGGCCGAAGGCGAACAAGCGCGTACCCTGCGGGCCTGGGCCACATACGAATTGACTTCCGGCAACCAACAACAGGGACAGGTGATGTGGAGTACGGCGCGGGGACTCTTTGCGCGTCTGGATATGACGCTGGAAGTGGAACGGATGGATTGCGAACGCCCTCCCACTTGCCCCGGAGAGTGCAAAAATGTGCTACTATGAAAGTGGTATATAATTCCCCCAAGGGAAAATAGCGTAGTATTGGATAGAGAAATGCAGAAAAAATGTTTTCAATATCATCTTCCTTTAGCTTTGTCCTCTGATGGCAAGCTGCCAATCGAAAAATCAGAGGTAATTAGCAGCAATAATAATTCTATCAGGCATGAAGATCGAGCTTTTCACGATTGGTATCGCTTTGTTTTATCGTACCCCCCACACTTAGTAAGAGATTACATAAATGATTTTGGACTGGATGAGCAATCTACGATTTTAGATCCTTTCTGTGGTACTGGGACGACAATAGTCGAAGCAAAATTAAATCGAATCAGAGCCGTTGGATTAGAAGCTAACCCATTCCCTCATTTTGCCTCTACTGTTAAAACTGATTGGAATATCGTTCCCGATGAGTTACAGTTGTTTGCAGCCCAAGTATCAGAGAGCACCTATGCTGAGCTGGTTAATCAAGGCATAGATGACCAGGCGTTGATTTGTGAATCGAAAGTTGAGCTAAGAACGCTCGACGAGCAAGCGACGAGATCGCTGATAAAAAACTCTATCAGTCCACTCCCGCTGCATAAAACTCTTGTGCTACTTGAACAAATCAATCGTTATCAGGGTACTTCCTTACACAAGTACGGCATCTTGGCACTCGGTAATGCACTGGTTACAGCGATCGGTAATCTTCGCTTTGGGCCAGAAGTAGGAGTAGGCAAAATTAAGAGAGATGTTCCAGTAGTGGCTATATGGATGCACGAAATTAGAAAAATGATTGGGGATCTACAGTTGGTATACGGCAAAAGTTACCCTGAATCATCTGTTTTCTTGGCCGACGCAAGAGAGCTAACCAAAGTAATAAAGGAAAACTCTATTGATGCAGTAATTACATCTCCTCCGTATCCGAATGAGAAAGACTATACTCGTATAACACGACTAGAGTCCGTAGTTCTAGGTTTTTTTGAAGATATGTCCCATCTGCGGAGTTTCAAAAAAACGCTTCTTAGATCAAATACAAGAGGGGTCTACAAAGCCGATAATGATGACAAATGGATAGCTGATATTGAGGAAGTACAACGTTTGGCAATGGCTATTGAAGCTCGCCGAATTGAACTTGGCAAAACTTCGGGTTTTGAAAAGATGTATGCCAGAGTCACCAAGCTTTACTTTGGGGGAATGGCTCGCCATCTCTCAGAATTGACTAAAATTCTAAAGCCGGGGGCTAAATTAGCTTATGTGGTTGGCGATCAGGCTTCTTATTTACGGGTGATGATTCGCACTGGTCGAATTTTGACGGATATAGCCGAAAGATTAGGTTATCAGATTGAACGGGTTGATTTGTTCCGTACCCGGTTTGCCACTGCTACACGAAGCGAGTTGCGTGAAGAGGTGGTTGTGTTAAGGTGGCCGGGAAAGAGCTAATCACATCTGTTTGGTCAGAATACGAATTGTCAATGGGAGGTTCTTTGCATTATGGGAAAATATGGACAGATTATCGAGTGGGTTTTCCATCAAAATTATCAGTCTGGTGAAGTACGTGTTCACTTCAATCGAGAAGAATTGGTGCGCGCGTCTGAGGCATTAGGGCTTGAAAGAATAAAGAATCTGGGGGACATCCCATACTCATTCCGTTTTAGGCGGGAATTACCGGAAAATATACAGCATACTGCTCCAGAAGGAGCAGTATGGATCATAGTTGGCGCTGGTGTTGGAGAGTATCGATTTCGACTAGCTTCACCAGGAAAAATTCAGCCAACACCTTACATCAAACCTGTAAAAATACCTGATGCGACACCAGAAATAGTGCGCCATTACGCACCCGGCACAGATGAACAAGCGCTTTTAACTCGCGCCAGGTACAATAGGCTGGTTGATATTTTTACCGGAATAACCTGCTATTCAATCCAAAATCATTTGCGGACAACAGTAAGTGACATCGGACAAGTTGAAGTTGATGAAATCTATGTGGGGATAAATAAACGGGGCACTCATTTTGTCCTTCCCTGTCAGGCGAAGTCGCCAGGTGATAAATTTCGGCATGGTTCAGGTGATGCAGGATATGGCATTGTGTCAAGAGCGTTATCCAAATGCAATCTGTAAACTTATCGCATTACAGTTTACAGATGAAAATGGCGTGGCTATATTGGAACTTGCCATTAGAGAAGAAAACGAAATTTTGAAGCTAAATATTGTGGAGGAAAAACATTACGAGCTAGTTCCAAGATCGCAGATTTCAGATGCCGAGTTGCGTATGCTAATGGAAAGTGAATTATAGAACCTGAATCATAGAACCTGAATACTAAACTCTACGATTTTGTAGTGTCCCTCTCCAAACTGGACACCCACGTTAGTTCAAGTACAATCGGAGTAGCCGTCTGACGACAGTCCAGGCGGCTTGAGATCGGGTAGGAGGGTGGGACATTGCGAATCTGGGTTGAGCGGGGCCGCCGGGTGTTTTGGGGCGGGTTGTTGCTGGTGCTGGTCGCTTGTGGAACCGCGCCGGTGGCGGAGGAGACGGTCACGCCGGCAGCCGCGCCGACGCTGACTGTGGCTCCGGCGGGAACCTGGCCTGCCGTTTCTGTGCTGCCGACGCCGGTTGCCCCGTTGCCGGCTGTGACTGAGCCGCTGGAGGAGCCTGGCGGCGTGGAGGAGCCGGGGATTGTCTACACGGTGCAGCCTGGCGATACGTTGTTGGGTCTGGCCCGGCAGTACGGTGTGCCGATGGCCGCGCTCCAGCTGCAGAATGGCTTGGGGGAGTCCACCGTGGTGCGGGTGGGGGAGTCGCTGGAAATCCCGTCGCCGGCGGCGTGGGAGGGGGCTTCCGCTTTCTGGGTGTTGCACCAGGTCATCGCGGGGGAGACGCTGCTCGGTATCGCCCGGACTTACGGGCTGGATGTGGCCGACCTCCAGGCTGTCAACGGGCTGAACGATGCCAATGCCATCACCGTCGGCCAACTGCTGGTGCTGCCGCTGGATTCCCCCGCCGTCGCCCGCGCGCCTGCGCCTACCGCGACGCCCATTCGGCTGCCCACACCTACTGCGACGCCCGCGCGGCTACTCACACCTACTTCCTCGCCGCCGACGGCTTCCCCCGCTCCTACGGAGGTGCCGCCGGCTTTGCCCCCCGCCGACATCGCGGCCTGGCCCCGCGAGATAGCGCGTCTGATCAACGAGGTGCGCGCCGCACATGGCTTGCCGCCCCTGGTCTACAATGAGCTATTGGAGCAGGCGGCCCAGGCGCACGCTAACGATTGTCTGCAACGCGGTTGGTGCAGCCACGTCGGTTCGGATGGCTCCAACAGCAAGACGCGCATCATCCGCGCGGGCTATGATCCCGCCGGCTGGGCGGAATGCTGGGCGCATTGCCAGACTCCCCAATGGGCGATGGACATTTGGATGGATGAGGTGCCGCCTGACGATCCTCACCGGCGCACCTTGCTCAGCGACTGGCTGACGGAGGTCGGCGTCGGGGTCGTCCGCGTTGATTGGGGGGTCTACTTCATCGCCGATTTTGGCCGTCCGGCTAACTGAGGGGTATCTGCTTCAAAAATGGGGGCAAATCATGGGGCGTAGCAAAAATCTGCCACGAATTTCACTAATTAACACGAAAAAGAAAGGAAAATTAGTGAAATTCGTGGCAGAAAAGAGCAAGACCGGCTCGATGCGCCCCGGATTATTGAGATGATACACTGAGGGCGTAACCGCAGCTATTCACCATTCATCATTCTCTATTCTCTATTCTCTATTCTCTATTCGCATGAATCTTACACGCGCTCGACTTCCATCTCCAGCCCGGGGATGCGGAGGCGGGTTTCGAGCTTGCTCATCACCCAGGTGATGCACAACACGACGACGAGGTAGATGGATCCGACGAAGGGCAACATGACCATCTGGTTATAGTGCGTGCTCATGATGCGTTTGGCGGCCCCAAAGAGGTCGGGATTCGTCAGGCCCAGGACGTAAACCACCGAAGTGTACTTCACCATGTAAGCTGCCTCGTTTGACCACGGGGCGATGGCCAGACGCAGTGCCTGGGGCATGATGACCGTCACGATGGCCTGGAGGCGACTCATACCCAGGGCGCGCGCCGCCAACATCTGCCCGGAGCCGATGGCCTGGATCGCGCCCCGGAAGTATTCCGCCTGGTAAGCTCCACTATTGAGGCCCAGGGCCAGTAAAGCGGCGGTCAGGGGACTTAGAACCAGGAGGCTCTTGGGCAACCCCACGTTGGCGAACAGCTGCCCGATGTTGGGGTCGGCCAGGCCATAGTAGATGAAAAAGAGCTGCACCAGCAGCGGCGTCCCCCGGAGGAGGTCCACGTAGGCGGTAGCGAGCGCGCGCAACCAACGCTGGCCGTAGACGCGGGCCAGGGCGGTCGGCAGGCCGATGACCAGCCCGATTGCGAGCGCGCTGGCGCTTAGCTGCAGGGTGACTCCTAACCCCTGGCCCAGCTCGGGCCAGACCATATTCCAGAAGTCGGTCAGCCCTTCCATTACTTCTCGGCCTCGCCGTACAGTTCGGTGATCTTCCCCAGAAATTCGCGGGTGCGTTGGCGCTGAGGATGGTAGAAGAGCTGGGCGGGAGGACCTTCCTCCACGATGTTACCTTTCTCCATGAAGAGGATGCGGTTGGAGACTTCTTTGGCGAAGCCCATCTCGTGAGTCACGACCAACATCGTCATGTGCTCGCGGGCCAGGGTTTTCATCACCTCCAGGACTTCGCCGATCAGTTCGGGGTCCAGCGCGGAGGTCGGCTCGTCGAAGAGCATCACTTTGGGGTTCATGGCTAAGGCGCGGGCGATCGCCGCGCGTTGCTTCTGTCCGCCGGAGAGCTGCCCCGGATAGGATGAGGCCTTATCCACCAGGTCTACACGTCCCAGCTCGAACAACGCCAGTTCGTGTGCCTGTTCCTGGGGCATCTTCTTTACCTTGACCGGGCCGGTCATCACGTTATCCAGCACTGTCATGTGGGTGAAAAGGTTAAAATCCTGGAAGACCATGCCCACTTTGGCGCGGATTCCGTTGATGTCGGCATGAGGAGCGGTGATCTCCTCGCCATCCACCCAGATTTGTCCCTGGTCGGGGCGGGTCAGGAGATTGATGCAGCGGAGTAGGGTGCTCTTCCCTGTGCCGCTAGGCCCGATAATGACCAGAACTTCGCCTTGTTGAACGTCCAGGCTGACGCCCTTGAGCACTTCGAGATCGCCATAGGTCTTGTGCAGGTTACTGACACGTAAGATAAATTCTGCCATGGGTGTCTCCAGGATCAGGTTGCGGCTTTGGTGGAAGACGCCGATTTCCAGAGTGTCTGGTCGCGGATCTTCTGGTTGGCGATGCGGAGCTTGGAGACCAACTCGGCGCTCATGCGTCGCATGATCCGGAAACCGATCTCCGGATAATCTGAGGTCAGGGCGAGCAAGCGTTCTCGCTCCAGGCGCAGCAGTTGGGTAGCGGTTTGGCAACGAGTGCCCGCGGTGCGCCCTTTTTCTTCGACCAAGATGGTCTCGCCGAAGGCCGCGTATTGATGCAGGGTGGCAATGACTAAAGCCTCTTTGTCGGCCTCGTGCGGCTCCAGGATAATCTCCACTGTACCTCGGGCGATGATGTACAGGGCGTCCCCAGGGTCGTTCTGGTGGAAGATGATGTCCCCGGCTTGATAGTTCACTTCCTCGCAGATCATCAAGATCAGATCAAGGTGGATGTTGCTAAGGTCACTAAATAGAGATGAGTTCCGCAGTACTTTTTTGCTTTCATTGAGATGCATGGCTGACCTCCTCGCTTCCTGCTATTATAATGGCAATTGGGGGAGATGACAACTTGTGCTTGGGGGAGGGGCGTTCAAACGTCAAATCACCACAGAGACACAGAGGACACGGAGAAAAAAGAAGTTTTGGTGGTAACTACTTGACAAAACTTAGAACAAACGTCATGCGTCAAACGTCGAATCACCACAGAGCGTAGTATGGGCAGGCAGTGCCCATGACACGGAGTTTTTTTAAGATTTTCTGAGTCTCCTGAAAAAGGTTAAAATAAACGCAGAGACGCAAAGGCGCAGAGAAAAAGG
>JAUWHU010000035.1 GCA_030605705.1 Thermoflexia bacterium
TCCCGGCATGACCGCCAAATCGAAGACCGCCTGATGGTGCTGCTGTTCCTCGTACAACAAGTACCCTTGCAGCCGCCCCCCTTCCTGGTACCCCAACCCCTGAAGCACGTCCACGCGCTTCAGCAAGGTCTCAAGTTGCCGGTGCCAGGGGGAAGGCACATCGTGGAAGGCCGCATAATGCTCCAGGAGCGCGTCCGGAGCCAGCGGGGAAATTTCTACCGGCAGGGGTGCGGCCGGCAAGATGTTGGATTCCAGGGTCAAGATCAGCAGATCGCGTTGCCAGACGAACCCCAGGTAACGATACAAAGCCATGCCGGCATAGTTTTGGGACAAGACTTCTAACGTGAGCGTGCGGATGGCGAGGGCGCGAGCTTGCGCCTGGAGCCAGCGCAACATCTGGCGGGCCACCCCCTGTCGCCGGAAAAGAGGTAACACTCCCACGCCACTGATCCAGCCGCGTTCCCCGCGCTGCGAGAGCAGGCCCAGGCCCACCGGCTCCTCGTCCACGAGCGCGACGACGGAGTGTGCCAGGACTACGTCCTCCTCCCGGCGCATGTTGTCGAACCGCGTTTTATCCAACCACACGTGGAAGAAATAATCGGCATACGCCCGGCTGACCAGAAAAGCCAGTTGTTCGACTTCCAGCTGCTCCGCCGGGATCAGGCTCAAGGACATGTTCGTCATTTCTCTCTCCCTGGGTAAATAATATCACCGGCACGCTAAAAAGGCAACCGGATGGATGGGTGCGGCTCAGCGTTTCAGCGTCCCAGCGGGTTAGCGACTGCGCAGCTCAATTCATCGGGCGTTGCTGCGTAGCGCGGGGACCGCAGGTGTCCCCGCGCGGGCGTGACGCACACCCCATCCTGGCCTTAAAACGCACTATGGCAGAAGCAAGACTTCTCTTCCCAAACGCTCCAAGCCCCCGTCCTCGGGGGCGAGTTGACGAAAACTTGCCCTGGGGGACGCCCCCGAGACGGGGGCTGGGAGCAGTGTAAGTGCGACTTTTGCCCCAATGCCTTAAAACCGAAGCGGACCCCTTGACTTTTTCAGAACGGTGGTATAATATTGGTGTTCTCAGCTAGATCCCACTACACAGCCTGTTGTGGCCAGAGAACAATAAATCTAAGGGAGTGTTTGGCGTGCAGCGATAAATCCAGTGAATCCAACGCACTGAACAGCATGTTGAAGGCCTGTCTTTCCGTATCCTCCGGAAAGATGGGTTTTAATTTTTAGAGAAACATTCCAGGAGAAAAATCATGTGGGAAACACAAGAAGACAAACAGGAGCCCCCGGGTAGTTTCAAACCCCCGCACCCCTGGCACGCCGTGCCACCTGAGCAATGGCGTGATTGGCGCTGGCAATTGACGCACCATCTTAAGACGGTCGCGGACTTCGCCCAGGTCGTGGAGCTCACTCCGAGCGAGATCGAAGGACTCTCCGCACCGGGGCATTTTCATGTCGGAGTAACACCCTACTTCGCCAGTTTGATGGATCCCCACGATCCAAACTGTCCCATCCGGCGGCAGGTCATCCCCACCAGCGACGAACTGGCGCCTTTCGAGGCCGAGATGGCGGATTCACTCAACGAGGATGCTCATTCTCCGGTGCCCGGACTGGTCCACCGCTACCCCGATCGGGCATTGATGCTGGTTTCGACGCACTGCGCCAGCTATTGCCGTTTCTGTACTCGCGCGCGCCTGGTGGGCCAGGATCACATACGCTTGGGGAGTGCAACTACTGAAGCGCAGCTCGCCTACATCGCCGCGACGCCGGAGGTCCGCGATGTGCTACTCTCCGGCGGCGATCCGCTCCTGCTGGCCCCGGCCGTTCTGGAACACATTCTGCAGCGGTTGCGGGCGATCCCCCACGTAGAAATAATCCGCATCGGCAGCCGCGCGCCGGTCTTTCTGCCGCAGCGCATCACGCCCGAGCTGACGGACATGCTGCGCCGTTACCATCCCCTGTGGATAAACCTCCATTTCAATCATCCCCAAGAGATCACGCCGGAAGTGGAAGTAGCACTGGCGCGTCTGGCCGATGCCGGCATCCCGCTGGGCAGCCAAACCGTCTTGTTAGCAGGCATCAATGACTGTCCTAACATTATCACTACTCTAATGCTCAAACTGGTGCAGAACCGTGTGCGGCCCTACTACCTTTATCAATGTGACCTGGTCCAGGGGGCCGGGCACTTCCGCACTCCCGTTTCCAAGGGGCTGGAGATCATGGAATCGCTGCGCGGCCACATTTCAGGCTACGCCATTCCCACTTTTGTCATTGACGCGCCGGAAGGCGGCGGCAAGGTCCCCGTCCTGCCCAATTACCTGATCAGCATGTCGGAGAGCAAGGTGGTGGTCCGCAACTACGAGGGCTTCATCACTACGTACACCCAACCTGCGAACTACCAATCACATGATCGTGAGCATTGCGCCTATTGCCAAAACTGCCGCAATGAAGGCGGGCAAGAGGGCGTCGCCGGTCTGCTGGCGGGCCATGCCCGGCACATCGCGCCGGAAGGTTGGGACCTGACCCATAGCCGGAGCACGGCTCCCTTCCTCGCTGCCGTCCCCCTATCAAAGACTGTCTTTGAAAATGAGAGGTAACTTGTGCGCTCTACGTGTCGCTGTATTGATCAATCGCAAATGCCACGCGCGGGTGCGGCCCGACGCGCCAAACGACGCGCTCGCCGAATTCGACGTGGACGATACCGTCAATGGTCTAGAGCATGCTTTGCGCGGCGCCGGGCACGAGGTCGTTGTACTCGAGGCCGACGTCACTTTGCTTGATACTGTGCGCGCCAGCCGGCCCGACATTTGCTTCAACATCGCCGAGGGACTGTGCGGGGACGCCCGCGAAGCCCAGATACCGGCGCTGTTGGAGCTGCTGGGCATCCCGTACACAGCATCTAAGGTGCTCACGCACGCCATCTCGCTGGACAAAGTCGTGACCAAGCGCATCTGGCGGGATCACGGCTTGCCCACCGCGCCCTTCCAGGAGTTCAAACACGGAGATGAATCTCTGCAAGCCGGATTGGCCTTCCCGCTCTTCGTCAAACCCGCGCGGGAAGGCTCCGGCATGGGCATCAACGCCCGCTCCCTGGTCCAAGATGAGGCCGCGCTCCGGGAACAAGTGCGTTGGGTGATCAAGACCTACCGCCAGCCGGCCCTCGTCGAAACATATCTGCCGGGTCGGGAGTTCACGGTGGGAGTGTTGGGAAATCGTTACCTCCCCGGCCAGCCGCCGCGCTCCGACTTCTATGATAGGCAAGGCTATCATGTTTTCCCGGCGCTGGAGCTCGACACCCAGAAAGGCGCCGTCACAGGCATTTACAACGCGGAGGCCAAGTCCTACGCCCTCGACGACGCCAACGCGCCAGGCTATATTTGCCCGGCTGACATCTCACCGGCATTGGAGTCCGAGCTCGGCGAGCTGGCTATCGCCGCCTTTGAGTCGCTGGGCGGGCTAGACGTCGGTCGCGTGGATTTCCGCCTGGGACGCGAGGGCCAACCTTATCTCATAGAGATCAA
>JAUWHU010000382.1 GCA_030605705.1 Thermoflexia bacterium
CCGACGTTTTGTGTTGTGGCGGCAGAGTCGCAAATGGCGAATGGCAAATGTGCAAATGGCAAATGGCAAATCAAGAATCGAGAATCGGCCATCGCTTTTTCGCTTCCTCGCTTCCTCGCTTCCTCGCTTTTTCGCTTCCTCGCTTCCTCGCTTTTTCGCTTCCTCGCTTTATCGCTTTCCCGCCCTCTCCGCAATGAGCGCGACCCAATCACCTTTCTGGCGCGTTTCCGTTACCTGCAGACCGTTGCGCTCTAACGCCGCGGTCACCTCAGCGACCTGCTCGATCAAGATGCCGGAGGCGATCAGGAAACCGTCTCGGCGCAAACGCTCCGCCAGTCCCGCGCGCGCCATGCGGACGATGATAGGGGTCAGCAGATTAGCCAAAATGAGATCGTGCGTGCTGTTCACGTCGGTCAGTGATCCCCGCAGCAGATGGATTCCCTGAGTCACATGGTTGACCCGGAAGTTGCGCCGGGCCACAGCGATGGCGTCGGCGTCGTGGTCTACGGCCAGGATCTCCACCGGGGCCAGTTGCGCGGCGACTAAGGCCAGAATGCCCGTCCCGGTTCCCAGGTCCAGGATGCGCATTCCCGGACGGACCAGTTTCTCCAGCGCGGCCACGCAGAGCTGCGTGGTGGGATGCAGACCGGTGCCAAAAGCCACCCCCGGATCCATCTCCAATACGATTTCACCGGTGGCCGGCGTGTAACGATGCCATGAGGGTTTGATGAGCACGCGCTCGCCCAGGCGGAGGATGGGGCTACGGTCCTGCCAGACCGTCATCCAATCCTCGTCTTCCAGCGGCTTGCAGGTGGGGGCCGGAAGCGGCCAGAGCTGCCCCAGGTGCCAGAGAGCTTCTTCCACCTGGCGACGCTTCGCGGCGCCTTCGGCCTCGTCACCGGGCAGGTAGACATAGATGGTGGCCTTTTCGGCAAGGGTTCCGTCCCCCGGCTCGATAGCTACCCCGTAGGGCGCGTAGCGGCTCAGGACTTCGGCCACGGCCTCGGCCACCTCTGCCTCCACGGTCACGCTGATTTCCAGCCAGTTCATAGCCCCAGGGCCTCTTTGATCCGGTCCACCACGCCCTGTTTTTCTTCCACCACGATCTCTGTTCCCAGCGTGTGAGCCAGTGTCTGGAAGATCTCGCTTTGCGCGGCGGTCAGTTGAGTGGGGATAGCGACCTGGATAACGACCAGCTGATCGCCGCGCCCGTTGCCGCGCAGGCGCGGGATACCCAATCCACGCAGGCGGCGGATGGTGCCGGGTTGGGTCCCGGCGGGGATAGTTAGTTGCTGCTCGCCGTCTAACGTAGGCACAGCCACAGTGTCGCCCAGCGTGGCCTGGGCGATATTGATCCGCAATTCCATTAAGACATCGTTATCGCGGCGTCTGAAGTAAGGGTGAGATTTGATGCGCACGCCCACGTACAGGTTGCCCACCGGCCCGCCCCGCTCACCGGGTTCCCCCTCACCGGTCAGGCGGATGCTCATGCCGTCATCAATACCCGCCGGGATGTGGAAACTCAGGCTACGTTGCGCGCGGCTCTTACCCACGCCATTACAGGTGTGGCAGGGAGTACGCACGATGCGGCCGCTCCCCCGGCAGGCAGGACACGCCGTGATGTTGACGAAGGAGCCCAGGAAAGTCTGTTGCACGTGGCGTACCTGGCCCTTCCCTCCGCACTCAGCACAGCGCTCCGGCTGCGTCCCCGGTTCCGCGCCATTTCCGCCACAGGTCTGGCAGGTCTCCAGCCGTTGTACCTGCACCTCTTTCGTCACACCGGCGGCGGCTTCTTCGAAAGTGATCGTCACGCTGGCGCGGAGGTCTTGTCCCCGGCGCGGCCCCGCGCGGCCTTGCGTACCGAACCCGAAACCGCCCAAGTTGCCGAAAACCTCGGAAAAAATATCGAAGGGATCGCGGAAGCCCCCAAACCCTCCCATCCCCCCCATACCGTTAGGGCTGACGGTGCCAAAACGGTCAAACATAGCGCGCTTCTGTGGATCGGAGAGGACTTCGTAGGCTTCGTTGATCTCTTTGAAGCGCTCCTCGGCATCCGACTCGTGGTTGACGTCGGGATGGTACCGGCGCGCCAGACGCCGATATGCCTTTTTGATCTCCTCCGGCGAAGATGTTTTAGGAACATCCAGGACGCTGTAGTAATTCTTAGCGGTCATATCCGATCATTCCCCGGTAGTGGACTGGGTGTCTGTTTCCGGCGGGGTGCTGGCGACCGCTTCCGGTTCCGGCTGGGGCGTCGCCGGCGCTTTGGACACCATCACCAGAGCGGGGCGTAGCACGCGCCGGCCCTGCTGGTAGCCCGGTTGGCTCTGGGCGACGATTTGTCCATCCTCAAAACCGGGCGTCTCTTGATAGAGGATGGCCTCGTGGTAGAAAGGATCGAAGGATTGGCCGGGTTGGGCTTCGATAGCGGTGACTCCCTCCACCTCCAGCAACCGGAGGAATTTCTGCTTGACCAGAGTAAGACCGTCCGGCCAGCTGTGCCCGGCGAACTCTTCTGGCATGTTTGCCAGAGCACGCTCGAAATCGTCTAAGATGGGCAGCAAACGCACGAGGAGCGCCGCGTTGGCGCTCGCCAGCCACTCCTCCTGCTCGGCACGGACGCGCTTGCGGTAATTCTCCAGAGAAGCCTGCGCCCGTTGCCAACCGTCCATATTTTGCGCGGCCCGCGCCTCGACCTCGGCGAGCAGCTCCTCAGCCGTGGGCTTCTCCGGCGACTCTTCTGCAGCCACGGACGCCGGCTCGGTATCCACCGCCATGATTTCCTCTTCTATAATTTCTTCTGTCTGTTTTTCTGTTTTAGTTTTCATTTATCATTTGCTCATTTATCATTTGCTCATTTATCATTTCTTCATTTATCATTTCTTCATTTATCATTTCTTCATTTATCATTTCTTCATTTGTCATTTCTTCATTTGTCATTTCTTCATTTGTCATTTCTTCATTTGCTCATTTGTCATTTCTTATGTCATTTCTTCCAGGCCAGACTGGTACATCTCGTAGACCATCTCACTCAGCACGTCGGAGACGAAGCGGAGGGCCGAGATGGTACGCCCGTAGGCCATACGCATCGGCCCGAGGACGCCCAACGCGCCCGTAGCGTAATTGGCGACACCGTAACGGGTGAGCACCACGCTGCACGCACTCAGCGCGTCCCAGCGCCCCTCGCCGCCGATGAGTACCCGCACGTTTCCGACGCCCACGGACGGGCCTAAACCATCGGCAATGACTGCTTGCAGCAGGCTTTGCTCTTCCAGGACGCGGATCAGCCCCGCCGACTCTGTGTCCCCATCGGCAAACTCCGGCTCTCGCAGCAGCCTGGATAACCCGTATTGGTAAACGGAATCGGCCAGAGTATCCTCCGTTGCTTCCATCAAGGAAAACACCAATTGGGCGATATCAGCCTCCGGGGAAGTGAGAAACTGCAGTTGCGGCTTGAGCTGCTCGGCGGTCAGCCCGCTGCAGATTTGGTTCAGCCGGTCGGCGACCTCACTCAGCGCGCTCTGGGGCATGATTTGGGGGAGCGATAGCAACTGTTGTTCCACTGCCCCGCCTTCCAACACCAAAACCAGCAATACCGCCCGTCCGTGCGTGCCGATGAGTTCCAGGTGTTTGTAGGTCGCCCACACCGCACGCGGTGCGGTGATGATGCCCGCGCCATGGGTCGCGCGGGCCAGCACCGAGGCCGCCAAAGGCATCCACTGTTCCATGTGCTCCCGGGTCTGGTGGAACTGGTGGGCGATCTTCCGCCGCTCGGCCAGTGGCAGCGTTTGTTCTTCCATCAGTCGCTCGACAAAGTAACGGAAGCCCTGCTCCGTCGGAACGCGGCCGGCGGAGGTGTGGGGCTGCAAGAGATAGCCGAGCTCCTCCAGATGGGCCATCTCATTGCGGACGGTGGCCGAGCTGATGTCCAGGTGATAACTTTCTACCAGGACGCGCGACGCAATGGGAGTCGCCGTGCGGACGTGTTCCTGCACGATCAGTCCCAACAACATGGCCTGTCTGTTCGTTAGTTTCGCTGCTTCCATCCTGGCTCCAGCTCAGATTTAGCACTCACTTGTCAAGAGTGCTAAGAACTGATTCCATCATACCATGAAGAGATGGTCTGTCAACGTCAGTGACGGGGTGTGTTTCAGAATTAAGGTGAATTTTTTCGCAAACCCGCCCCTGGAGACTTGGATCTCAACCATGGGTCTTCTGAGAAAAGGTTAAGAAAAAACGCAGAGACGCCAAGGCGCAAAGAAAAATTACCACAGAGTTTAGTATTTTTGAAGTAAAAGTGGGTTTATGTCAGCCTTACTGTTAAGAAATCTTTGCCTTGTGGGCACTGCCTGCCCACACCTGCGGTCTGCGCCTCTGCGTTAAAAATGAGACTTTCTGCAGGAGAATCAACCATGCCCAAAAAAGAAAAAGGGCACGGTACAATCCGTGCCCTTCCTTTCCTCGTGAGAGAAATTGCTCTTACGCAATCCTCGGTTGAATTAGCTCCACAATTTCATCGAAATCCAGATTCTCGTACGCTTCTATCTGACCGGCGTCACAGACTTTCGCCAGATCAGGATCGAGAGCCAGAGATCCCAGGAATTGTGTGTCGAAAGATTGCGCCATCTCCTCCACGTGCCCATGACCAAAAATCTCGAAACGCTCGCCACAGTGCGGGCAGATGGCATAGCTCATGTTTTCGATGATGCCGATGATGGGGATACTGAGTTTTTCCGCCATATTCGCGGCTTTGCGCACCACCATATCGGCCAGGTCCTGCGGGGAGGTCACAATGACCGCGCCATTCACCGGCAGATTCTGCATCACCGTCAGCGCGGCATCGGAAGTGCCGGGTGGCAGATCCACCACCAGCACATCCAGGTCTCCCCAGAAAACGTCGTTCCAGAACTGTTTGATGGCACTGGTGATCAGGGGGCCGCGCCAGATGACTGCATCGTCCTCGGCCTGGAGCATCAGGTTGATGGACATGATCTTGACCCCGCCCCGGCTCAAGGGGGGGACGATGCCCAATGGCCCCATCAGGGGCGCTTCATGCACGCCGAAGATCTTGGGGATGCTCGGCCCGGTGATGTCCGCATCAAGGACGCCGACGCGCAATCCTTTCCGGCGCAGGCCCGCCGCCAGCAGCGCCGCCGCCGTGGATTTACCCACGCCGCCCTTGCCGCTCATCACTGCGATCACAGATTTCACCTTGTTCATCTGCCCGGCCAGCGATACCGCTGGCTCTTGCCGGTGCTCACGGCGTAGCATATCTGTCAGGCGTTGTTTCTCCTCCTCCGTCATCGCCGTCAGGGCGATCTCCACGTTAAGGCCATCCGCCAACGTATCCACGGCCTGCGCCGCGTCTTTGGCGATGGTGTCTTGCAGCGGGCAATTCGGGACGGTCAGTGCAATCGTCACCTTCACGTCGGTGCCATTGACCTGCGCTTCGCGTACCATACCCAGCTCCACGATATTACGATGGATCTCAGGATCCATTACCTTCTTCAAGGCATCCAACACTTGTTCTGTCGTTATCACAATCATCCTCCTGGTTGAAAAATATATCTTCTCAATAATCCGGAGAAGCTCGGGCCGGTCTCCTGACCGTGCCCGGCTGTGGCTCGGTCGGGAGACCGGCCACAGCTCTTCGTCCCTATTTATTGAGCTGATACGAAAAAATTAACCACCGCTGGCTGATAGGGGGTTCCTACGAGCCGGCGGCCACTTGACTCAAACTTTGGCCTCGGCGGGCCATTCTTGCTCCGCTTCGACGCGCTCTTCGTCGCCCTCTGGCACGGGCCAGATGCGGTCCGGCGCGACCAGGCGATCAATGTACAATATTCCTTTAGTGTGGTCAATCTCATGCTGAAAAACGCGGGCCAGCAAGCCCGTGGCGCGGATGCGCAAGCGCTTCCCGCGCCGGTCTAACCCCCGGACGATAACCGAGGTGGAGCGTTCCACTTCCCCTACGTAACCGGGTATCGAAAGACACCCCTCAATCCCGATCTCCGTGTCTTGAGAGGCTTTCACGATCTTCGGGTTGAGCACAACGTAGCGGCGGCCACTGCCCGGGATCTCCTCGTCCTCCGGCAATTCCACGACGATCAGGTTAAGTAATTCGGCCACCTGCACCGCCGCCAGCCCGATGCCGCCGGAGGCATGCATGGTCTCGACCATATCATCAATAAAGGCTTGTAGCTCCGGGGTTGCTTTTTGAACATCACGCGAGCGTTGCCGCAGGCGAGGCGCCCCCACTGTGATTACTTCTCGTATCGTCATCTTATCTCTCCGTAGTTACTGTCCCGAGGGGCTGCCCGTGCCCGCTTCTCCCCGATCAGCCGAGGCCGGGGACTTCTGGCGCAGGTCATCATACACGGCGAACCAGCTTAGCAGCTCTTCCTGACGCCGTTGCGCCTCAACTTTACGCTGCTTTTCGACGAAGGCGCGCTTGCGACCGGAGATCTCGGCCTGGATCTTCTGAGGGTGGCGCACCCATTTCAGCTCAAATTTTCCGGTGGCGCCTGCGGTTTCTAACATCACATCCCCATATTTGAGGAGACGGGCTGTCACGCTAGGGATGTCGAAACTAATATTTTGAATTTTGTCCAGTGTCGTCTCCCGACGACTCTCGCTCAAAAGCAAGGGCCTGCGATCCACCATGATCATACGAGAAGGCGTGATCTGAAAATAGTCGTTACGCCAATCCTCGATGGCCCAGAGCAAAACAAAGAATAACGCACTTTCGACAAAGAGCCACAATACTATTACCCAGATGTCGGCAGAACTTTGGGGCAGGATAATGATACCCAGTGCTGCTATCACCACGAGCGGCACAAAGACGCTGAGATTACGTATGAAACCGGGGAGCCAAAAACGTCGCCAGTAAATGATGGACTTATCTCCACTGACTGACCAAGACCGGGGGAAAAAGTAGTCCCGAATCGCCACCCCTGCCAACAGCAACAGGTTTCCCTTCTCAGAGGGGGGCGTCGCCGTGACCGGTGGGGAAGGTGGCGGTCTCATTTCCAGGCGACTTTCCAATTTCTCACGGATGGCTTTCCGCGTGAGTAGCTCTTCGCGCGCCTGCTGCCGCTCAATTTCTCGGAACACCAGTTCCCGCAATCTCCCTGGAGCCGGCACGCCGGTAAAATCAATCTGCACCGTCTCGCCGGCGGTCTGCAGGATCAGGTCTCCAAAATCCAGTAAATTCTCTATGAAATGGGCCTTGATCTCATGGACATCCTGGATGGTATCCAAGGCTCCCTCTTCGAATGTTTTACGCACGGGCCAAACTACCTCCGAATGAACTGCTCGTTGCGTGGTCAACACGAAGAAATCGTCGCGCCAGTTAACATACTTCCACACAATGAAAAGGGAAAGGGCAACGGTCAGCACCCCGGCCAGGATGTTCAACACCAACGGGACATCAATACCGGCCAGCCAGTAGAACAGGAACACAAGCGCGCCCAGAGGGATGAACGAGGGCAAGATGCCGCGTAGCAAATATATCCAATGTCGTTGTTCAGCAAAGATGACCAGTTCATCGGGTCGCAGCCATTCGAAATGCGGCAACGAGCGCCGCCGGGACACCTCTGTCCTCAGCTTGAGCCGGCGCCGGAGGTGTGGGTGGGTATCGCAAAGCTCAGAGAACTCTTCCCGTTCCAGGTAAAGAACGTGTGTGGGGGTGAGGATTTCGGCGGTGGCATCGTGGAAATCTCCCACCAACAGACCAGTCTCCCCTACGCATTCGTCGGGGCCTAAATCGCGCAAATAGTGGGTAAGTCCCTCGCGGTCCAGGCGCGTGAGGCGTACCAGGCCGCTCACGATGAGGTAGAGACGATTGGAAGGTTCCCCTTGGCCGAAAAGCAACTCGCCGTTTTGATAATCCATCTCATGCACGAGAGGAGCCAGCGCGCGGAGTTCCGTCTTTCCCACCTCGCCCGTCAGCCCCTGGAAAAGGGGAAGTTTTCTTAGATAAGCGATGATCTCACTCTCGTTCATGGTATTTAATTATACCACAATCTTCAAAATGGGGAACGAACGAGCCTCGCGGTTTCACGATTGCGTCAAAAAATTGACAACTTCACGATTCCCCGGTATAATAGAACTGATGTTCTATTGGCAATTTGGGGTTGTCTCTGGTATTTTTAAGCGATTGGGGATATAATAATTGTGTCAGGGATCGTAAGACACGACTATCCGCCCTGGCACAGGAGCCAAAGATGGCCAATACACAATCACTCATGATATCACTCGGTGTAGCCGCATTCTCTTGCGGCATCCTCGCCGTTGTTATAGGGTATCTCATCAATAAGAGCTTAGGGGCAGTGATACTACTGGAGGGAATATTGCTCATCTTCTTCCTCCTATTTCTCCCCGTCATATCAGTCTACATGATCGATTTGAAAGCCGCAGTAGGAGGAGTGCGTGAGATCTCCAGAAATTATCTTGATGCTGGCGCAACTATATGGGCTTTAAAAAACGCGGATTTGAGAGCGCTTGTGGTCTGGAAGATGCTTTTGATTATGCTCCTCATCGGGGTAGGAGGAGCATGGGTCGGCCGCACATTCAACCGCAAGGCAACCTTCCTTCTTCCATCGCTTTGGGGCGGTTTTTGCCTGCTCTTCTGGACCGGACATGCACTCGCCGGATGGGTCGGCATTCTTCTGATCACGCTGCCCACGGCATTGCTCTTCTGGGGAGTGTTGTCAGTGCTCGCCGGGTGGTTCATCCTTCCAGTGCAGGAAAGCAAACAGCGCGGGGATGCAATGAGGAGCGTTCTTACCTTCAGCTTGGGTACCAATTGCCCCTACTATGTCACCAAAGATCGCAAGACCGTACAGCAGGTGTCCGGCAACCGCTTCAGGGAATTCCTTGCCGGGCCAGGTATCATCCTCACCGACGCCAACCACGCCGTGGCCCTCGGGGATGGCCTGATATTCAAAGGTGTGCCTAACCCGGGTCTGGCTTTCACCCACCGCTTTGAGACTGTCCAAGAAACCTTTGATCTGCGCCCACAGTTACGTTCATTCCCAGTGCAGGCCCGGACCAAGGACGGTATTGAGCTCAAGGTCATCACCTTCACGCCGTTTCAGATTGACCGGGGCACCCAGCAGCCACGGTTGGGCGCGTCGCTGCCGTTCTACAAGAAATCCATCTTTAAGGCTGCTCGCGCGGAAGTAGTGGAGCACAAACGCGAGGGCCAGGGAAAGGATGAGATAGAAAACCGCGACAAGAAGAAATGGGACGCGCTCGTGCCGCTGATGGCCACACGTATCTTGAGAAATATTCTGGCCGAATACACCTTTGACGAGCTCTGCGAACCGTTCAATCGCAGGAAAGATCCCCGCACCAGGATCAGAACCCGCTTTTTAAAGGAAGTACGCGCCGCCGTCCTGCCCTGGGGGCTTTATCTCATCGGCGGAGGGTTCAGCAACCTTTTCCCCGCCGACGAGAGCGTTCTCCAGATGCGTGTGGAGAACTGGCAGGCGAAGTGGGCGCGCCAAATGCTCGCCAAGCTGGGTGAGGGAGAAGCGTCTGCCCTGCGCTTCGAGGCGCAAGCGCACACGGCAGCCCACGCTGAGTTGATCACGAGAATCAGCGACAAATTCAGTGAGACTTCACTGCATGAGGAAGAGATCTCCAATACCGTCATCGTGATGCGTTTCATTGACGCGATGGAAGAGATGGTTGGCAACAAGCTGGTGCGGCGGGCACTGCCGGGGAATGTCGTGCGCACCCTCGACCTCTTACGGGAAACCGTCAACAGCAACCAGCCATCCCAGCCAGAAAAGGGAGCGTAAACCGATGCTCAAGAAACGAATGCAATATCTGCTACGTAACCTCTTGATTTTGAGTGCCTTCTCTTTGCTCCCGTGGGTGCTGACACTGTCCGCTGCCGCGTATGGCATCAAGCACTCGAGTACCTCTTTATCCTCTTTGTGGCTCTTGATAATTACAATCTTTCTGGCCGTGGCACTCAATTACCTGGCGCTGTACGCCGCGATACGCCTCGCGGGGAACTTCGTCTACGCGCTCTACGATCTGGAAAGCCCAACTGACGGCGCTAAATTTGTCACGCGCTCTGTCCTGGGTTTTGCCTCCTTCCGTCCCTATCTGACCATCAAGAACGGCGGCCAGGATATTATCCCCAAAGGAGAAAAACACCCGCTGCGACGCATCGGCGGGCCGGGGTCCGTAGTACTCTACAACGACACCGCGTTGTTGCTGGAGAAAGGTGGACGTTTGACGCGGGTGATCACACAGCCCTCGTTTGTAACCCTCGACCGCTTTGAGAAGATTCACAGCACCATTGACCTGCGGCCCCGACACTGGGAGATGAGTGTCAGCGCCTTGAGTAAGGAGGGAATTCCTCTCACCTGCAAGGTGGATGTCAGCTTCCAGATTGCCGACAACGGCCAGCCCCCCACCGACAAGGTAATTTATCCGACAGATCCCCAGACCGTGCTCACGGCCGCCACCAGCACCTGGGTGCGCGAGGTCGAGCGCTTTGAGGATAAGATGGACTGGACCGGCAGAGTCATCATCAGCAATACCGAGGGGACCCTGCGCGCCATCCTGGCGCGCACTCCGTTAGATGATCTCGTGCCGGCGATGCTGACTCCATCCGAGGCGGGATCGGAGGAGGAGCAAGCGGTCCTGAGCGCGATTCGTGCACACGCTCAATTGGATGCCTTCACTCTCCTCGAACTCAAGCCGTTGAAAAATCAAGCGGCACGCGCTCGAACGCGTCAACGGATTCAGAATAAACTCCGCCAGAGCCTGGAAGCCGGTGCTCCCGGGCTGGGCGTCAAAATCACAGGGGTTGACTTGGGCGAGATCATAGTGAAACCGGAGGTAACCCAACAATGGCAGGACCTTTGGCGTACCGTCTGGCGGAAATGGGCCACGGAGCAGCTCGGCAAGGGTAAAGCTGAACGCATCCAAATCATGGAGGCAGCCAAGATCCAGGCACAGGTGGTGCTCCTGACCAAGGTCTCCGAGGCGATGGAGCAGATGGGAAAGGACAAAATGCCGTTCTCCGCCAGTGCCGTCGCTCTACGTTTCATCGAATCTCTGGGACAGGTCGAGGAACCATCGGAGTGGACGCGAATCTATCTACCGACTCACTCCTTGAAAACCTTAGAACAGCTCAAAGCCATCATCCGGGGGAAAAAGAGCGAAAACGGTGATGCGGAAAACATATTTCCCCGTCGTTGGCGGCCAGGAGATGCTGGAAAGTGACCGAACCACTTGTTTTTGAACCCTCGTCCTTGCTACACCATAGCAAGGTCAACCTGCCGGTGGCGATCCGCCGGGGAGCGTGTGCCGTTGCCTGTCTGGCTCAGGACTGGGATAGCATTGAGACCATCGCGCAGCAGGCTCACCGGCGTTGGGTGGAGGATGGTGACTGGCAGAGATCTGCCGTCGCACTGATGCACCTCGGTGACGACACGCCGAAGGCCGGCAATCCAACCCTGGCCCGCAAATACTACGATCTCTCCCGCTACCTCTTCAGCCTGCGTGTAGCCCCAACGCAGCGTCAAAATGAAGCGGCCGCGCCCTACAGCATGGGGCTGGCCGAGACATCTCTGGGGCGCGGAGACGCCGCTATCGAACAGCCTGAGAAAGTGCGGTGGGATTGGCTTACCCTGGACAATGATAATCAGGCCGCGCGTTGCGAAAAGGCCAAAGCCCGGCTAAAGACCATGATCGAGCGTGGGGTGGCCCAACCGGCGGCGCAGTTGATAGAAGAGAGCGCCGGACCTTTGACACTGGGATATTTTGCCAAAGACAAAGAGTCACTTACCTCCACGGGGACTGAGTCGCCGCTGGTATTAGGGGAGATGAGCGAGCGAGAGCGGACCCAATCGGCGGAACAGTTAGCAGAGTATAGCACAAAACCTCCGCTTCCAAGTCATTTTATCAAAAACAGTACAGACTTTATTCCGATAGATTCTCCGGCGCTGGTGCTGGAGTAAGGATAATACACGTCAATCACCCGTAAATCCCCACGCATCAGAGCAAAGTGGCATAAGGAGGAATTGGAAAATGGCAGACACAACGATGTCCCGGCCACCCTGTTCCCGGATCCATCCCCATGCAGAATCCTTGCCTCCTGTCTGGCTTTTCTCGGATGACCTGGAGGAGTTCTTTAAACTTCTGCAGAGCTTCGGAGGAAGATCGCTTGTAGCGACCAATACCTCCCGACTGTTCATCTCTCCGGTGGAGAAAGGAGAGAGTCAAGAGCAGACATCCGCAGAGCAGCAGGGAAAGGAGGATTCGACCGTCAATCCACTGGAGGCCGCCCAGCGAATCCTCGCCGACCGTTCCCCCTCGTTGCTCTACGCCAAGATACCCGATCGGGGTATCTCGATCCTGATCCTTCCCACAATGGTAGAACTGCGCCGGCTTTGCGACTGGCGTCCCGGGACAGAGGAACTCGACGCCATCCCGCAGCTCCACGATTTCTTGCGCCGGAAACACCATTGGCTCTTTCTCCTCGGCCAAAGAGAATGGCAACTGTACACTGCTCTTGTATCAATCATGCTAATGTTGTTGGGGCTAACGATTAAGACGTGGGTAAACAATGTAGCGACAGTTTTAGGAGCCTGTTTAGGTGGGGTGGTGATCGTGTGGGCCATAGCCGGCATTTTCATGCCAAACCGCTCCCACCTGACGCTGTGGCACATGTCCCGCACAAAGTTTAAAGAACGTCTAGTGTGGGGAGGCGTCGCCGTGTTGGCGATATCGGTCGCCTTTTTGGTCGGCATGACCGCCGGCCGTCTTCTCCGCGGCCGGTGATACCGGCGTCAAGTTACTTTATATCGTGTGTTCTATGTTCCAGTCAAATGTTTGCCGGGAGTGTACCCAATGAACCCCTTACCGCTATTCGATGACCCCCAGCAAGTCGCTGCTGAAATTGCTGCGGAGATTCGCGCATTGCCCGTTCAGAGTACGCCCGCTGAGCGGGCCATCCGCCGCAAGTACTCCCGAAAACTCAACGGCGCAAATCCTGAGTTCATTCTCGACTTAGCAAGGGAACTTCTCAAAAACTACGGCTATCGGGGAGTCCCCTACGAACTAATCGAGAACCATAGCGCGGCCTTTCAGCGTATCGGAGCAGCGGAACTGGAAGAGTTTGGGCAGGGCATCAACAGCTGGTGGTCCGTAGATCTCTTCGCCCGCATTTTGGCCGGGCCGGCCTGGTTGCACGGGCAGGTGTCCGCTGAGTTGATTCACAAATGGGCGCACTCCCCAAACCGTTGGTGGCGGCGAGCGGCGTTAGTCAGCACCGTGGCGCTCGACACGCGCTCTCATGGGGGTCAGGGAGATACCTCACGCACGCTGGCGGTGTGTCGCCTCCTGGTCGCCGATCACGATGATATGGTGCTCAAAGCCATGTCCTGGGCCTTGCGCATGTTAGTTCCCCACAACCCGGATGCCGTGCGTGAGTTCGTCGGCAAGTATGAGGATGTCCTGGCGGCACGGGTCAAGCGAGAGGTGCGGAATAAACTCGCCACAGGGCTGAAGAACCCCCGGCGCAAGAAAGGCTGAAGACGTGAGAGGTACCGGAAAGAGCTGGAGTGGTTCAATGGCGTTTGACGCCCGCGATGACCTCCCGGTACGCCGCGAAAGTCGCCTCGGCCGTAGCTTCCCATGAGAACCGCGCGGCTTGACGTAGTGCGCGCCGGCGTAGAGCGGCGTGAAAAGTCTCGT
>JAUWHU010000011.1 GCA_030605705.1 Thermoflexia bacterium
GTTGGAAGCAGCCAGCCACCTTCGCGCGCCGCGCCTTCTCCTCGCCGCCGCGTACCTGTGGAAAGTAGACACCCACCTCCGCGCCGTCCGCGTCCCAGGGGTCTACGCCCGCCGCCCGCGCGACGTGGGCGCAGGTCACGATCTGCCCGCCGGTAGAAACGGCGATGCCCGTGCCGACGATGGCGTCATCGGCCGGACGCCGGATCTGCACGGTGAAATCGCGCAGCTTCTGCAGGATGACGCCGCGCTCACTCATCTTTCTTGTCCGGCTGCTCCCAGGTCAGCACGACCTTGAACCCGGCCTCGGTGCTGGCTTTGGCGATCAAGGCCCCGGCCTCGGCGTCGAGCTTGAGGCCAAACTCCAGCACGACCTTGGATGGTCTATCCACCAGATCAATGTTTTTGACGGTCTTGGTCACGCGCTGGCTCATCTGGCGGATGGTGGACATCGCCTTGTCCAGCGCCTGGGCGGATTTCTCGGCCAGGTCCTCGGGTAACAGCGACACCTGTCGCACGCCGGGGCGCGGCGCGAACTCGACTAAGATGCTCTCTTGCTCGCCGGCGTCAATAGTAGCTTTGCTCATCGTCTCCTCCTGTTAGCGTCAAAGTGCGGGGTTTTGAAGCAGCACGCACTGGATTATACAACCATTGCGCACCTTGCGCCAGAAAGCTGCCAATGCCTCAATTCTTGGTAGGGGGGATTATAACGACCTGCTGCTGGAGCGCTCCGCTTGACCGGCCACGGCGCTGGCTTTTATGCTTACGTCGCTACCCTGGCTGAGGCCCGGCGGTTTTTTGTGTACGCGTTGCCCTCTACGCGGCAGGTCACCGCATCCTCCTTCCACCGCCGACACATCCCTCTTGGCAAAGCCGCCCCAATCCCGTATAATCCAACCACACGCTTAGGCGCTTAACAATCAAATCCTGGTACAAAAAACAAGAATTTTACCACGGAGCGTAGTATGGGCAGGCAATGCCCATTGACACAGAGATCGCAGAGGTTTTCTTCTTTGTTTTTCTCTGTGTCTCTGTGGTGAATTTCCTTTTTGGTTCTGGCTTGTCCAGGTTAGGGAAAGGGCCGCGCCGATACGCCGGAGGAGGCGGTCCGGCGGGCGTTGACGCTTGACATTTCACATTTCAAGGAGGAACAAGCTATGACACAAACCACTCACATTCCCGTAGACATCATCGAAAGATTTATGAGGGACACTTTCCAGGCCCTCGGCGTGCCCGAGGAGGAGGCCGTCATCTGCGCCGATGTGCTCATCACCTCCGATCTGCGCGGGATTGAATCGCACGGCGTGGGGCGGCTAAAGTATTACTATGACCGCATCCAGCGCGGCCAGCATCGCGCCACGACCGAGATAAAGATCATCAAAGAGACGGAGACGACCGCGCTGCTGGACGGGCAGCACGGCATGGGGCACGTCATTGCCTACCGCGCGATGCGCATGGCGATAGACAAGGCTAAGCAATATGGCCTGGGCGCCGTCACCGTGCGCAACGGCACCCACTTTGGCATCGCCGGATATTATCCGCTGATGGCGGCCCAAGAGGGGCTGATGGGGCTGACCGTCACCAACGCCCGGCCGGCCATCGCGCCCACCTTCAGCACCGAGCCGATGCTGGGCACCAACCCCATCGCCTTTGCGGCCCCTTCTGACGGCCCGCATCCCTTTTGCTTCGACGGGGCCACTTCCATCATCCAGCGGGGCAAAGTCGAGGTGCTGGCCCGCGCCGAGAAACCTATTGCCCCAGGCTGTGTCATTGACGCCGAGGGCGACCCGCTCACCGACCCGGTTCAGGCGCTCGAGAATTTTGGCAAGGCGACAGCCGCGCTCCTGCCGCTGGGCGGCGCGGGGGAGGAACTGGCCGGGTACAAGGGGTACGACCTGGCGACGATGGTCGAAATCCTCTCCGCCTCGCTGTGCGGGGGGGTGTTCATGAAGGACTTGCTGGGCTTTGCTCCCGATGGCGCCCAGCGGCCCTATATGCTGGGTCATTTTTTCCTGGCGCTAGATATCGAGCACTTTATCCCGCTGGCGGACTCTCGTCTTATCACCGGGCAAATAATGCGCGCGTTGCAAGAGGCGCGTAAAGCGCCCGGCGCGGAGCGTATCTACGTGGCCGGCGAGAAAGAACACGAGAACGAACAGCGCATCCGCGAACAGGGCGTCCCGGTCAACGCCAACCTGCGCCGCGAGTTACAGTTCGTGCGGGATGAATTGCATATCCCCGGCTACGAGGAGTATTTCTAAGGAATAGAGTTGCTCCTCAATAAAAACAGTAAGCTTTTGGACGCGGATTTTCACGGATCAACACGGATTTTTCCTTGTTTTTTATCCGTGAGTCTACTAAAAAAACCGAAATCTTCAACGCAGAGGCGCAGAGACGCCAAGAAAATTAAATGGTAGATCAAGATTTGTTTAATCAAAGGTCTTGATTTTTAAAAATATTG
>JAUWHU010000153.1 GCA_030605705.1 Thermoflexia bacterium
GCTCCATGGGGACGGCTTCCTACGTCCTGGTGGGGGCAGAGCGGGCGATGGAGGAGACCTTTGGGTCTACTTGTCACGGCGCGGGGCGGATGATGAGTCGCCGCCAGGCAAGGCGCAGCGCGCGCGGCGAGGATGTGCGCGTCGCTCTCCGCCGGCAGGGTGTCCTGGTCCGTTCGGGGAGTATGCGGGGTCTGGCGGAGGAAATGCCACAGGCTTACAAGGACGTGAGCCTGGTGGTGGAATCCGTGGTCGGCGCGGGGCTGGCGCGCCGGGTGGCGCGGGTACGGCCGCTGGCCGTGATCAAAGGGTGAGGAGAGATAGAGACGGGGAGATAGAGATAGAGACGGAGAGATAGAGATAGAGATGGAGATGGAGATGGAGATGGGGAGATGGAGAGATAGAGATAGAGATAGAGATGGAGAGAGATAGAGAGGCAGAGATAGAGACTGGTGGAATAGAAAACCGGGGCTTCGCAAGAAGCCCCGGTCCGGTTATGCGCTCTTACCTGTATTTACAAGCGGGCGACGTTCACAGCTTTGGGACCACGATCACTCTGGGCGATTTCGAACTCTACTTGCTCGCCCTCGTTCAAGGTCTTGAACCCTGAACCCGTGACATCGGTGAAGTGTACGAAAACGTCACTTTCGCCGTTCTCCGGGGTGATGAAACCGTAGCCTTTCTTCTCGTTGAACCATTTGACGGTGCCGATCATAGTAAATCCTCCATATTGAAACTGAACTGAAACTGAAACAAAACTACAATTGACCATCTCCATTGTGGACGTGACCGTGGGCCAGCTCTTCGGGCGTGGCCGGGCGCACATCTACAACGGTGACTTCAAAAAATAAGGTTTCCCCTGCCAGGGGATGGTTATAGTCCACCAGCACGCTGTCAGGTTTGACTTCTTTGATGAACATGGGGTAGGTCTCTCCTGATTCGTCATCAGCGGCGAACGTCATACCGGGCTGTATTTCTCCATCCGAGGGGAAAATGTTGCGCGGCAACCACTCGGTGGCTTCTGCTCGCGCGCCGTAGGCTTTCTCTGGCGGTACGATGATGTTGGGATGACTCTCGCCCACTTTCATCCCGGTGAGGGCCTCTTCGAGGCCGGGGATGATGTTTTGATAACCGTGGAGGTATCGTAAAGGCGTTTTGCCAATAGAAGAGTCAATGCTCTGGCCGTCTTTCAGCCGGGCCGTATAGTCCAGACTTACGACCATGTTATTTTGAACTTCGTTATTCATTAAATACTGCTACTCTCTCAAGAAAACAGGCCCTTCAGGACACCTTCCCTGAACGGCCTGTCATTGTTACTAGGGAACTTCCTACCTGCGGAGTATAACACTCTCCCGAAACTTGTCAAGGCAGAATGATATCAAATTACGCACTGTGGTAAAAGTGACACATTTGCTCCCAAAGGCTCTAAGCCCCCGTCCCCGGGGGCGGGTTGACGAGGAAACTGCCCAGGGGACGCCCCCGAGACAGGGGCTGGGAGCAGTGTGAGTACGATTTTTGCCCCAATGCAAAATTACCCTACAAGATTTGCATTACGGGCGAGAATCACGGTCTGACATTTACCTATTTGCCATTCGCCATTTGCACATTTGCCATTTCCTAACGCAATCCCTCCTTGAGGACCTTGCCCAGTCTGTGGATACCCTCCACCACATTTGCCTCTGAGGCGTTGGAGAAGTTCAAGCGCATGGCATCGAATCCCCCATCTCCGTAAGGGAAGAAATTGCAGCCTGGTACGTAGGCTACCTTGTTGGCGACTGCTTTGTCAAAGATGTCTGAGGTATTGAGGGGGTGGGGGACACGCGCCCAGAGGAACAGCCCGCCATGTGGCCGTGTCCAGTTGCTTCCTTCCGGCCAGAACTCTTCCAGTGCTTCTATCATCAGGTCTCGTCGTTTGCCATAGGTATCGCGGATTTTCTTGATATGCGCCTTGAGGATGCCGCGTTGGGCGACATCATTGGCGATCATTTGGTCAAAGGTGCTGCTGTGGAGATCGGCGCCTTGCTTGCCCTGGACGAGCCGCGTGATGATCTCTGCGGGAGCGACGATATAGCCGATACGGAGGCCCGGCGCCAGGATCTTGGAGAAGGTGCCTAAGTAGATCGTGCGCTCCGGAGCCATAGAAGCGATGGGGAGGATATCCTCACCCTCGTAGCGCAGCGCGCCGTAGGGGTCGTCCTCGAGGATGATGAGGTCGTACTTGCGCGCTATTTCCACGAGCTGCCGCCGGCGCTCCTCCGGCAAGGTGGTCCCGGCCGGGTTGTGGAAGTTGGGCAACACGTAGATGAAGCGTGGTATTTCTTGTTTGACGATTTCCTCCACTTTGTCAACTATCATCCCATCTTTGTCCAGGGGAACGGTGAGGAAGCGCGCTTCGTAGGCGCGCCAGGCCTGGATGGCCCCCAGGTAGGTGGGCAGTCCGGTCATGATCGGTGAATCGGGATCAATGAAAGTCTTGCCGACCAGATCCAATGCCTGTTGGGACCCGGTGGTGATGAGGATATTGTCTGGACTGGGGGTAAAACCATACTTGGACATGGAATCGGCCAGGTACTCGCGCAACGGGCGGTACCCTTCCGTTGCGCTGTACTGGAGGGCGATCTTCGCTTGCTCGCGCAGTATATAGTGGCAGGCCTCCTCTATCTCGCGGACAGGGAAGAGCTCCGGCGCCGGCAACCCGCCGGCAAAGGAGATGATGCTCGGTTCCTGAGTGATCTTCAGTAGCTCGCGGATCGCCGAACCGTGCATGTTTTGTGTTCTGTGTGCCAGAAGCCGCTCCCAGTTCACCGGGCCATCGGGTGAATTTGCATAAATTGTCATTAAGGACCTCCTTGAATGGTGATATGAGTCTACTGAAAAAACCAAGAATTTCACCACAGAGGACACAGAGAGCACAGAGATTTTAAACTTGACCTTGAGAAAATTAACTTTTTGACGTGTGAAGTGGAATTTTCTTAAACCAAATATCAAATTTTCTCTATCTTCTCCGTGTTCTCTGTGGTGAGACGCCCTTTTTTCAGGGGAGCCTGATATGGTTTTCTCACAAAAAAATCCCTGCCAGAATTGCATCTAGCAGGGAGTAGGTACAGCGATAAGGGCCAGGGCGAGGTTGCCTGGCCGTAGGTTCAAGAGAATGGTAAACGGAAATATCCGTGCGCGGGCCGTGACGTGATTGCTCATGTCCACTCTCATTGTAAGCTACCCCCTTACAAAGTCAAAGCAGTTAGTCACACCTGGGCGTGACAAGTTGCCTGAAAGTGGGCGTGGTTCATTTCTAAGGCCAGGGTGGGGCTGAAAGCCACGCCCGCGTGGGGCTACGCTACGCACGAATCGCCCCTACGCGGTGCGCTGCACCCGCAGGACGCTGCGCAACCGTTCCAGGCGATGCGCGATGCGCACGATCTTGCGCAGCTGGGGCGCATCTAAGGTCAAATGCACGACGCCCAGGCCGGTTTCTTGTGCTGAGTCGCCCTGCACGCTGTGCAGGTTGACGTTGTCGTCGGCTACGATCTGACAGGCATCCCGCAGCAAGAGAGAGCGATCCATTACCTGAACTTCGAGGGATAACAGGCCGGGGCGATCTTGAGGATATCCCAGCACCTCGTTCAATACAAAACAGCCCAGATCGCTCGCGCTGATATCCCCGCGTCCCACCTGCAGACAAAAATTCTCCACCGTGAGACCTCGTTGCCGGGCCAGCCGTTCAATGTCGGCGGCGGTCCACCCCTCACATGCTCCCCAACAGCGGATCTCCTTTTCGAGCAGGGCGCGCCCCTGTTTGATCAGCATCTCGCGCGGCTGGCGGGCAAACCAGCGGTGGATGTGGCGCAGTGTGTAAGGGGTGTGGGTGTACCCCAAATCCTCATCTAACCAGGCGCGGTCTGGGCCGGGCTGGATGGATTTCATGATCTCTACCTGATCTCCGTTGCGCAGAGTGGTGTTGAGGGGGACTTGCCGGTTGTTGACCAATACGCGACGGCAGCGGTCACCGATCCCGGTATGCACGGCGTAGGCGAAATCCACGGGGGTCGAGCCGGCAGGCAACTCCTTCACGTCTCCCTTGGGGGTGAAAACACGGATGCGTTCTGGGGCGATCTCCGATTTGAACAGGTTGAGGAAGGCGCCGGGATCGTCATCGGGCAACTCGGCCATCAAATCTAACCAGGGGAGTTCAGGAGCCGGCAAGGTCCTATTCTCGCCTGCAGGCCGTTGCTGAAGGTATACCAGGACGCCGTAATCCGCTATCTGCTGCATTTCGTGGGTGCGGATGTGGATTTCTATGGGATGTCCGCGCAGGCCGATGACCAGGGTATCTAAGGAGCGGTAAAAAGTCTCCCGGGGCGCGGTGATGAAATCCATGATCCGACCTTGTACGGGGGACCAGAGGTCATGGATGCTGCCCAATGCCGTGTAACATTGGATGGAAGTGTCCACGCTCACTATGATGCGCAGGCGGTAAGTGCGCGCGCTTTCCAAGTCATGCGCCTGGATGTCCTGGGCGAGATCGCTGATGTGTTCGGGGAATGCTGTGACAGTGGCCGGAATACCGTCGTCTGCCAGTTTGTGCCGCAACTGGGTGAGGGCATCCTCCACATCGCGGGTGAGCAGTTGGGCGCGGGCCTGGAGCAGTTTTTCGATCTCGGCGTAGGTTTCCGGCTCCAGCACGCGCAGACACTCATCGGCCAATTGTTGTTTGAGCCGCCAGATACCTAAGCGCGCGGCCAGCGGCACGAATAGTTCCAGGGTCTCCTGGGCGATTTGGCGTTGTCTGACCGGCCTGAGCCAGCGGATGGTGCGTAGATTGTGCAGGCGATCATAGAGTTTGATCGCCATCACCCGCAGATCCGCCGCCATCGTCACGAGAAGATTCACCAGACTGGCAGCTTCGTTTTCCTCATAGGTCAGATCGTCACTGATCCGGGCACGAATTTTCTTCAAGGTCTGCACGTCGGCGCTCAACTTGGTCACGCCGAGCACTAGCCGGCTGATTTCGGCGCCGAACTCGGCCTCCATTTGGGCGTAAGTGATGGGGGTATCTTCAAGGACATCGTGCAGGAGAGCGGCGGCTACGGTTGCCGCGTCCATCCGCAGTTGGGCGAGCATGTGCGCTATTGCCAGGGGGTGGACAATGTAGGGCCGGCCCGATTTGCGCTGCTGGGGGCCGTGAGCTTCCCGCGCAACGTCGAAGGCGCGTTCCACGGTGGCGAGTTCTTGAGGCGTGAGGTAGTGGAGCGCTGCCAGCAGCTCGTTATGGGCATCCTCTACATAGCTCATAGTGCATCTCTGTTTCGTTTCGAGTGTGGGGCCGATTATATGGGGACGAAGAACTTCTCATAATTCTAATCGAAGATAGGGAAAAAGGCAAGGTGGCGCGAGCGTGAAATGTGAAGGGGGTGTTTCATCTCCCCTGGTATCGGTCGCACTACCCTGCTCCCAGCCCCCGTCCCCGGGGGCGACCCCATGCGCGAGTTCCATCGCAAACACGCCCCCGGGGACGGGGGCTTAGAGCCTTTGGGAATAGACGTGTCACTTTTGCCATAGTGCGAAAAAAGGCCATCTAACCACAGACCGTAGGTGTAGGCAGGCAGTGCCCATAAACCGAGAAAAATTAATTTTCTGAAGGCTAAGTTTAAAATCTCTGTGTTCTTCGCCATCGGTCATAAGACCTCATGGTCGTTGATGTCTCTGTGGTGAATTTCTTGGTTTTTTCAGTAGACTCGTTACTGAAATTGAGGTTGACAACCTGCCTGGAGTGGCTATAATTGGAATAACTTTGATACGTCAAAGACGATGAAGGGGAGGAGTAGGTCATTTCGACACTGGCGAACCGGCCGCGAGTCGGGCAGAGAAGGGAGCCACAGGTTGCAAGCTCTCCGCAGTGTTCACGATTGAAGGTCGCCCCGGAGTTGAGCAGTCGAACCGTGAATCAGTAGACTGCTACGGGTTCGCCCGTTACAGCGAGCGTCCTTTGTTTGTTGAGGGCGACAGAGTGTACCGGTCAAGCCGGTAAATCAGGGTGGTACCACGGAGGCCCACTTCGTCCCTGGACGAGGTGGGTTTTGTGTGTTTGAGAGACAGAGAAGAGAGACAGAGATAGAGATAGAGAAGAGAGATAGAGACGGAGAGATAGAGACAGAAATATAGATAGAGAAGAGAGATAGAGATGGAGATAGAGATAGAGAGACAGAGATAGAGAGATAGAGAAGAGAGACAGAGATCGCAGAGGTTTTCTTCTTTGTTTTTCTCTGTGTTCTCTGTGCCTCTGTGGTGAATTTCCTTTTTGGTTCGGGCTTGTCCAGGTTAGGAAAATAACATGGTGAATCTGGCAATTGAGCAATACCTTGATGATATGCACTCCCAGCAGGCAGCGCCGGAAGAAATCCTTGAATGGGCCTGGAAGACCTTTGCTCCGGCGGTGGCGGCCAGTTCGTCTTTTCAGACGCAGAGTGTGCCGCTTCTGCACATGATCTCGCGGGTTTGCCCGGAGCTGCCGGTGATTTTCGTGGATACGGGCTTTCACTTTCCGGGGACGCTGGCTTTCCGGGACATGCTCCAGGAACGTCTGGGATTGAACATTGTCGTAGCGCGACCGGAGCGCACGCCCGATGAGCTGGCTCAGGAGTATGGGGAGGATCTTTTCCGCCACGACCCGGATTTGTGCTGCTATCTCAACAAGGTCAAGCCACTGCAGCAAGCCCTGGAAGGGATGTGCGCCTGGGTCACCGGCGTGCGGCACGATCAGACCGCCAGCCGGGGGCAGATGCGGAGCCTGGAACCGCAGCTGTCGGGCGTGGTCAAAATCCATCCCTTGCTCCGGTGGACGCGGGAAATGCTGGAGGAATACCGCCGTCGCTACGCTTTGCCGGCGCATCCCCTCCACGAGTTTGGGTATCTCAGCGTGGGTTGCGCGCCCTGCACGCATCCTGTTCTCAAAGCGGATGACGAGCGTGCGGGCCGCTGGGCCGGGACGGGGAAACGAGAGTGTGGATTGCACCTCGATCTGGGGTCTGTCAAGGATGTGCGGGGAGAATAGATGAGGAGATAGAGATAGAGAAAAGAGAGACAGAGACAGAGACAGAGACAGAGAAAAGAGAGATAGAGACAGAGAGAGGGGAGAATGGAGAACAGAGAATGGAGAATAGAGAATGGAGAATAGAGAATGGAGAGTGGTAAATGGCGAATGTTGGCACGCTGGGACGCTGAGACGCTATGACGCTGAGACGCTGAGACGCTGAGACGCTGAAACGCTGAGACGCTGAGACGCTATGACGCTGAAACGCTGAAACGCTGAGACGCTATGACGCTGAAACGCTGTATTGATAAAGGAGACGCCGTGTGTTTGCGCACATCAGCCAAGCACGAAAATGGCGCTCCTGTTGTTCGACTTGAGGACTTGACGACAACTTTTAACTTGTAACTTTTAACTCGTAACTTTTAACGTATAACTTTTATTTTCGGAGGAGAGATGACTGAATTATCCAAAACCTATAATCCGCAGGAACATGAGCAGCAGCTCTACGAGTGGTGGGAGGCGCAGGGCTACTTCAAGCCCGAAACGTTGGTCGAGAAGGGGCTGGCTGCGCCGGATGGCAAGCGTTTCTGCATCACCATGCCGCCGCCTAACGTGACCGGTGTCCTGCACCTGGGACAGGCTATGACCGCGGCCATCGAGGACTTGATGACGCGCTATTACCGGATGCGCGGCTGCGAGACGCTCTTCCTGCCCGGCAGCGACCACGCCGGCATCGCCACGCAGAACGTGGTGGAGCGCGAACTCGCCAAAGAGGGCCTGACCCGCCACGATCTGGGCCGGGAGGCTTTCGTCGCGCGCGTGTGGCAATGGAAAGAGCAGACCGGTGCGCGCATCACCGACCAGCACCGGCGGCTCGGCATCTCCTGTGATTGGGAACGCGAGCGGTTCACGTTGGACGAGGGCTTGAGTCACGCCGTGCGCCGGGCTTTCTGCACCCTCTACGAGCGCGATCTCATTTACCGTGGGCCGTACATGGTCAACTGGTGTCCGCGCTGCGAATCCGCCATCTCTGATCTGGAGGTGATCCCCCACGAGCACGACAGCCACCTGTGGGTCATTCGCTACCCTATCGTCAACGCGGACTGGGATAAACCCCAGCACCCCTGGGGTAGTGGCCGTTGGGCCGAGGGCGCGACTCAGTTCATCGAGATGGCAACGACGCGCCCGGAGACCATCTTAGGCGATAGCGGTGTCGCCGTCCACTCCGACGATGCGCGCTGGCGCGAGTTCGTGGGCGGCGAGGCGGTGTTGCCCGCCATCGGGCGTCGCATCCCCATCGTTGGCGATGATGTGGTGGACCCGGAGTTCGGCACGGGCGCGGTGAAGGTGACGCCCGCTCACGACCCCATCGACTACGAGATCGGGATGCGCCATCACTTGCCCCAGATTGACGTGATGAGCGACACGGCGACGATGAACGCCGAGGCCGGCCCCTACGCGGGCCTGGATCGCGCTGCGTGCCGGGAAGCCATCGTGGCGGACTTCGAGAAGGAAGGGTTGCTGGTCAAGATCGAAGCTTACCGGCACAGTGTGGGGCACTGCCAGCGCTGCGATACCATCATCGAGCCGCGCATCAGCACCCAGTGGTTCGTGCGCGCCAAATCGTTGGCGGAACAGGCAATGGAGGTTGTTCGCTCCGGCGAAATGCGTATCATCCCGGAGCGTTTCGAGAAGGTCTTTTTCCACTGGATGGAGAACATCCGCGATTGGTGCATCAGCCGCCAGCTCTGGTGGGGGCATCGCATCCCGGTGTGGTACTGCGCCGCTTGCAACCGCCAGTGGAGCGCGATCGAAGACCCTACGACCTGCCCACAGTGTGGCAGCAGCGCCATCCGGCAGGATGAGGATGTGCTCGATACCTGGTTCTCCTCCGGCCTGTGGCCTTTTTCCACCTTAGGTTGGCCCGACGAGGAATCTTCCGATTTCCGGCGTTACTTCCCCAACGATATGCGCGAGACCGGCTACGACATCATCTTCTTCTGGGTGGCTCGAGAGACGATGTTATCGTTAGCGTTGCTGGGCCGCGCGCCGTACTCCACCGTCTATCTGCACGGCCTCATCCGCAACGAGTGTGGCGAGAAGATCAGTAAATCCATGCCCGATGCGTGGAAATACGACCCACTTTACATCATCGAGGAGTACGGCACCGACGCGCTGCGCTACACGCTGACCACCT
>JAUWHU010000521.1 GCA_030605705.1 Thermoflexia bacterium
CATACGGTCTCCCGTATACAGGGAACACAGGGAGGGGACAGCGACGGAGGGAAGGAAAAAGGACACTTTGCAAGATGGCTGAGGTAAACCTGGAATCTGACGCGGAACGTGAACGAATCGGAAAACAACTGAGGAGCCCCCAAATGAGCACTGCTCTGCGAGGTTACTTAGAAAACTCAATCCAACCGCGCCGCAGCGCAGCACCGGGGGGCCGTTGTAGGCCGTCGCGTTACTGAATCATTGCTCCAGGCAGCCGGATTTGGCGGAACGGCGGACTAGGCGGATTTGGCGGATTTGGTCGAAAACACGAAGTAGGAGAAGGAGTTACCAAAATGCCTAAAGTGATCACTATAGCCTCTCAAAAAGGCGGGGTGGGGAAAACGACTACCGCAAGCAATCTGGCGTCTGGTCTGGCACTGCGCGGCAAGCAAGTGGTGGTTGTGGACCTGGACCCGCAAGGCCAGGTCGCCATTACGTTGGGGTTATCTCCAGAGCCAGGAGTGTTCAATCTCATGGTAGGCGGGCTGCTGCTCAACCAGGTGCTTCGCGCCTCAGGACGCCCCAATCTCTGGCTAGTGCCCGGCGACAAACGCACAGGCACAGCACAAATCGTCTTACAGGCCGAGGGACATAGTATAACCCAGGCGGTGCGCGAATCTTTTATTGCTCCCTGGAACGGGCAACCCGACTTCGTGATTTTCGATACGGCACCCTCGGTGGGCGGCTTTCAAGAAGCAGCCTTAGCCGTCGCTGATCTGGTCATTATTCCGGCAGCGACTGATCACCTGGCCCTGTTCGGCGTGAAGGGTCTGGTGGAAACATTGGCTTCCCTGGTAAAGTCGGGCCAATGGCGGGGGCAGGCACTGGCCTTACCGACGTTCTACGATGAGGTGACCCGACAAAGCCAACTAAGTCTCAAGTCGCTGATCACACAATTGGAGCAGGTACATTTTCCTGTGCTGACCCCCATCCACCGGGCTACCGCTCTGCGAGAAGCAACGGCAGAGGGCAAAGCAATCTTCGAGTATGCCCCAACTAGCCGGGCAGCCCAGGAGTACGCCGCACTAATATGGAAAGTGCTAGAGGAGGTGTAACGATGACCGGGATAGATCCATTTGCAGGATTGGCTCAGACCCTACAATCACCTGGCACAGCCGTTCCGTCCGAGCCGACTGAAGCGATCCCCCAAATTCTCCAGCGCCGCCCCAGCCAGGCTAAGCGTAACCGTGACTGGGAACGTCGAAACAAAGTCACGGGCTACCGTGGAATCCCACCAAAGCTTAACGAAAAAGTCAAGGCTATCGCTCGGCAATTCTCAGTGCCTACTGGCGAAGTAGCACGGGCTTTCCTAGAATATGGTCTGAAGGCTTATGAGCGAGGTGAATTATCCTTAACTCCCAGCTTTCTCATTGGCAAGATGACACTGTACCCCACAAAAGACGAATAATGGGAAAATGGATCAAAATGGAGCGAGGAAAAATCAGACAATTTCCCTATGCCGTTAGCGGGTATGTAAACGGGACGTTAGCGGGACGTTAGCGGGACGCTAACAATACCGTTGTTCAACGACAACTATAATTACCCATTGATGACAATTAGAAATGCCCATTAGGAAAAGCGGTTGAGTCGTTGTAAACTGGCCTCAAACACCAGGAGGTCCAGACAATGACAGCAACCGCTGCCCAAGTGAGGATGATGATGAGAGAAAGAGAAAAAGGTCGCACCCAAGAACAGGCCGCAGTCAGCGCCAATTTGAGAAGCCGCAAGACCGTGGCCAAATACGAAAGGCTGGAAAAACTATCCAGCGAACCGCAACCACCGCGTCAGTATCGCACACGCCCCAACCCCTTCGCGGAGGACTGGCCTACCGTCGAGCAGATGTTGGAGGCTGCCCCCGGCCTGGAAGCCAAGGCGCTGTTTGAATGGCTCGACGAGCAGCACCCCGGTCGCTACCAATCCGGCCAGTTGCGTACCTTTCAACGGCATGTCTCCACGTGGCGGGCGCTCCACCAACCACAGACAGCCATCCTGGAGCAAGTGCATCGCCCCGGCGAGGTACTGCAAACCGATGGTACCTGGCTCACTGAACTCGGCGTGACGATCCAGGGACAACCGTTCAAGCACCTGCTGATTCACAGTGTGTTGCCCTACTCAAACTGGGAATGGGGCCGGATTGCCCAATCGGAATCGTTAGCGGCCCTACAGTTGGGACTGCAAAGCACACTGGTCAAGCTCGGTCACGTGCCCCAGTATCATCGGACAGACAACAGCAGCGCCGCGACCTGTCGACCAGGCGCCCAGCCCCAGGCCAGCCAGCAGCGAGCATACACCGCTGGTTACTTGCAATTGCTGGCCCACTATGGCCTCCAACCCCAGGCAACTAACCTCCGCTCACCCCAAGAAAACGGCGACGTCGAGTCGTCGAACGGCGGGCTCAAACGTGCTATTGAGCAATACCTGCTCTTGCGCGGGAGCCGTGACTTTGCGAGTATCGCGGCCTACGAAGACTTTCTGTGCGACGTAATGGACCGGCGCAACCGTTCCCGACAAGCGCGGTTGGCTGAAGAGTTGGTGGTGATGAAACCGCTGTCCGCTACGCCGCTGGCGACCAACAGACAGCTACGTGTCCGCGTCACGCGCGGCAGCCTCATTCGCGTGCAAAAGAACGTTTACTCGGTGCCGACCAGCTTGATTGGTCGCCAGGTGACGGTACGGATCCACGAATGGCGACTGGACGTATATTACCAAACTCGCCTGGTAGCGACCCTGCCCCGCCTCGGCGGTGAAAAACAGCAGCATATCAACTATCGCCACGTGATCGACAGCTTGCTCCGCAAGCCGGGAGGCTTCCGCGATTACCGCTATCGCGATGATCTTTTTCCCTCCCTGGTCTTTCGCCGTGCCTGGGAACGCCTGCAGCAGTGGCAATCCCCCCGCAAAGCCGATCTGACCTATCTACGCATCCTCCGGCTGGCCGCCCGCCAGCTGGAATCCGAGGTCGCCGCGGCGTTGGACAAACTCTTGGCAACGACAGAATCCTGGGATGAAACCGCCGTAGAGCGTCTGTTGCAACCCGAGCCTATCCCGGTTCCGCAACTCGCGTGTGGTCAAGTCCACTTGCAGCAGTATGATCGACTTCTTGCGGAGGTGCGTCGTGGCGCTTGAGGCGATCAACACTTACTGCAAAGCCCTCCGCCTGCCCACGGTGGCCCAGGTGGTCGAGGATGCTTTGCGCACCGCGCAACGCGAAGATTGGTCACTGGAAACATTCCTGCAGCATCTGTTGGAACAGGAGCTAGCCGGACGGCGCGAGCGCCGGATCACCCGTTTGACCAAAGCAGCGCATTTCCCGCCAGGAAAGACGCTAGAGACCTTCGACCAAAAGCGCTTGCCCCTGCGTATCCGGCGTCAAATCCCACAACTCTGCGCTGGCGAATTCATCGCCCGGGCCGAGAACATTCTCATCTTTGGATTACCTGGAACGGGAAAAACGCACTTGGCCACCGCGTTGGGTTACGAGTGGGTGCAACGCAACTACAGTGTTCTGTTCATTCCCACCTTTAAGCTGGTGGGAGGATTACTGCGGGCAAAACGGGATTACGAACTGGAGCGCGAGTTGCGCCGCCTGGACCGTTTCCAAGTCGTCATCCTAGATGATCTGGGATACGTCCAACAAAGCCGGGAGGAGATGGCAGTCCTCTTCACTTTTCTGGCCGAACGGTATGAACGCCGCAGCGTCGTGCTCACCTCCAATCTGGTGTTCTCAGAATGGAATCAGATTTTCAAAGACCCCTTGACTACCGCGGCCGCGATTGATCGGGTAGTCCATCATAGCCTGATCATCGAGTTTGGTCGTGAGATGAAAAGTGTGCGTGCGGAAGAAGCTGCCCGGCGCAACGGCATTCAGTTGGGTGGCTCTGAGGCTGCCCAGAACGCCGAGAGTTAACCCCTCGGCAGGGGCATTTCTAATTGTCGTCGATGTCCATTTCTAATTGTCGCTTGACAGAGCGCATCCGTTGGAGATTTGTATGACTTCTACTGTTAAGGCTATGGGGCCGTGGGAATGGTTCCAGCTAATTTTTCTTTCGCTTTTGTGGGGTGGGGCGTTTTTCTTCAGTAAGGTGGCCTTGTCGGAATTACGCCCCTTCACCATTGTACTGGGTCGGGTCAGTATTGCCGCCATTGTGCTAAATTTAATAGTGCGCGCGACCGGCCATCGAATGCCCTCCTCGCCGAAAATATGGGCGACCTTTCTGGTGATGGGGCTGCTGAACAACCTGATCCCCTTCAGTTTGATCTTTTGGGGGCAAACCCAAATTTCCAGTTCACTGGCGTCTATTCTCAATGCCACCGCTCTCCTGTGGACTGTTTTGTTGGCCCATTTTCTAACCGTGGACGAACATCTTACGCCAAATCGGCTGGCTGGAGTTTTGTTGGGGCTGGTGGGCATTGTAGTAATGATTGGCCCGGAT
>JAUWHU010000280.1 GCA_030605705.1 Thermoflexia bacterium
TCAAGTGTAGCGATCTCATTCTCTACTTCACGTCCGTAATCTACCAGGGTGACTTTCCTGGTGTACGCCATTGCGTGTGTTGGCATTATGCTTGGCCCTCCTCGTTAATGGTATTGATAATAGCTTCCTTCAATTGGTCAATGCCCTTTCCCTTGCTGGCAACGGTGGGCACAACCGGGATGCCGCCCAGTCCTGCTGATAACTTTGGCAGGTCAATCTTTAGTCCGCGCGAGTCGGCGATGTCGCTCATATTGAGGGCCACGACCACTCGAGCGCCCATCTCTATAATTTGCACCACCAGATAAAGGTTGCGTTCCAGATTGGCGGCATCCACCACCGCGACCACCACGTCGGGACGTCCGTCCACGATGTAATCGCGGGCGATGATCTCCTCCACGGAGTAGGCTGTCAGGCTATAAGTGCCGGGCAGGTCCACGACCTCAAACTCGATGCCGCCGTGCTTCCAGAGGCCCTCTTTCTTTTCCACCGTTTTACCCGGCCAGTTGCCCACGTGTTGGCGGGCACCGGTGAGAGCATTGAAAACGGTACTCTTGCCGGCGTTGGGATTGCCGGCCAGAGCGATTGTGTGTTGTGCTGACATACTTTTTCTCTCCTTACTTTCAGTTGGCTAATTCAACTCTGATCTTGTGGGCCATGCCGCGCCCCAGGGCCAGCCGCGAGTCTTTCACGGCCAGGAGCAGCGGTCCATGTCCATTGTGTTGCAAGACGCACACCGTCATACCGATGTTCAGCCCCAGGTCGGCCAGCCGCTTGCGCATCCGCTGTCCGCCGTGGATGGCGGTCAGGCGCACTTCTTCTCCGGGGGAAGCCATAGCTAGAGTCATCATCGGCGCTCCTTTTAAGTGGATACTTCGACTTGGATGTGGCTGGCCTCGGACTTGCGCAGCGAGAGGCTGTACCCCTTGACGGTGAACTCGATGGGGTCGCCCAAGGGAGCCACGCGCACCACCTGCACCTCGCTGCCCGGCACCAGTCCCATGTCCATCATCCGCCGTTTGACCGGCCCCTTGCCACTCACGTGTACGATGACGCCGCGCTGCCCGGTTTTTAACTCGTGTAACGGTATTTGACTATTTGTCTTTGCCATTTCTGATTCCTCCTCTAAAATTGATTGTTGCAGCTCATCTGCTGCAAATTTACCCTTCTCAGCCAACTCCACTTGTACATTTTCACCCAGCGACCGCGCCAGCGAGATATGCGCCCCTCCAACTTGCACCAACAAGCTATCCTCCGCCGTCGCCATCACTGCAAAGGGTGCCCCGGGCCGCATCCCCCGTTCGGCCAGGAAAGCGCGCGCGGCCTCGTTCACGTCGCAGCGGACCACGTGACCACGTTGTCCGGTCGAAAGTTTTGCCAGTGGAAGCAATGCGCGTTCCGCAAGGCTTCCGTCAGTCCTGGGAATTGGCTCCCCCTGTGGGTTGACCGCAGGGTATCCCAGAAAAGCGTCGAGTTGGTCGGCAAGTAACTCGGATGTGGCGTGTTCCAGCTGGCAGGCAGCGTCGTGGGACTGGTCGTAATCGAAGCCCAGCTTGTCCACCAGGAAGACCTCCCACAGCCGGTGGCGGCGCAGGATGTAGTAAGCCCGTCGTTCCCCCTCCGCCGTGAGTGACGCTCCTTTGTATGGTTGGTAAACCATCAGCCCATGATCCTGCAATTTGCGGCACATTTCATTAGCCGAGACAGGAGAGATGGAGAGGTCATCTGCCAGTTGGGAGAGAGGTACAGGCTGGTCATCCACCCGTAGCCGGGCGATGGTGACTAAGTACATTTGTGTGCTTTCGCTAAGTGGGCTCAAGGGTGTTCTGGGCATTTTACAGTATTCCTTAAAATATATATGCGAACTTTTCGGGCTTGCCTTAAATTATACATATAAATTCTCATCTGTCAAGACGCGCAGAAGCCGGGGAGTTACAAGTTACAAGTTGAAAGTTGAAAGTTGAAAGTTGAAAGTTGGCAAGTATGCAAGTCGGGCTTTCGTAAGCAGGTCGAAAGTCAAAGACGCCGGGTGAACCACAGGGAGCGTTTAAGGGTCTGTATCCACCACAAGATGGGGTTGATGATTTGTCCAAACCGCACAGTGCTCTCTCAGCAGCCTTAGAGGGCCTCAGACTTGCTACGATCCCCCAGTCAAGGGGCAAGTTGTGAGTTGAAACCACGCTTTACGTTTCACGCTTTACGTTTCACGCTTTACGTTTTACGTTTCACACTTTACGTCTATAATCTCCCCCATGAAAGGCCTGATGCGTTTGGAGAGCTGGATCGAGCAATTGGTCGAGGAGCCTTTTGTGAGCCTCTTCGCCGGTCAACTGCTCCCGCAGCGGGTCACCACCCGCCTCGTCCGCGCTCTGGAGGATGGGGAACGCTTAGGTGCAGATGGCACGCCGGAAGTCCCCGGACGCTAC
>JAUWHU010000315.1 GCA_030605705.1 Thermoflexia bacterium
ACGACGGTGACGGGAACCTGGCGCGTAAACGTACCCAGCGCGGCACGGATGTGACCACCACGCTCTACATTGGCGCATACCTCGAGGTGCTGCTGTCCGCAACCCCATCCTCTCCCACGCCAACACCCACCCCTTCACCCACGCCTACCGCCACACCCACACCTACGCCCACCCCATCTCCCACACCCCCCCCCCCACCCACACCCACCCCCTGGCCCAACCCGACCATCACCCCGTGGCCGAAACCTACCGTCGATCCTTTCCGGCCAGAATTCAGCTACGAGAGCCAGTAGCCGGCGGGCGGCGCAGCCGTGCTCGCGGGCAACACCAGCGCCACCCCGCCGGTGGGACAGCTCTGGCGCACGTACTACTACGCTGGTGGGCAGCGCATCGCCGTGCGCGAGCGCACCGCCACTACGGACGAACTCATCTACCTGCACGGCGACCATCTCGGCTCCGCGTCCCTGGCAACGGATGCCAGCGGTGGCGTGCTGAGCGAGATGCGGTACACTCCGTATGGTGAGACGCGCAGCGGGGAGATGGCGACGGACCGGCGCTACACCGGTCAACGCTTCGAGGCGGGCCTGGGCCTGTACGACTACAACGCGCGGTATTACGATCCCACGTTGGGACGGTTCATCAGCGCGGATACGATCGTGCCCAACCCCGGCGATCCGCAGAGTTTGAACCGGTACACGTATGTGCGGAACAATCCACTCAAGTATACGGATCCGAGTGGGCATGTCTGGGAAGATGAAGCAGAGGATGCTGACCAGTTGCTAGAGCAACTTTCAGGAAATGGGATTGAAATTGAAGTAGATTGGGGATGGCGCGATGCTAGAGATTATCGATATTGGGATCCGGGTTCTTGGACCTTAGAGCAATTGGGTGTCCTGCAAAACACAGTGCTTTATGGTCGGCGCTTGACATATGAATATAAACGAGGGGACATAACTGCACTTGAAGCGCTCGAAAAGTTAGTCAATTGGCGAGCGCAACATGGAAGTGATGACAGGTTTGTGAACGATATATCCATTTGCGTGTTAGGAGATGAGGGGTCCCGTGCTGTTTGGTCAGTTTGGCTGCACAAAAACCTATATACTCCTACTTTTTTATGGTCTGATGGCAAATTCTTGAAAGCGGATTCTGGATTCCGCACTTACTATCAGGATGATAGTTCTCAAACTCGCCATTTTTGGATGTATGTAAATGCAGCCTATGTTACAGGGAGTGGTTCGTTTGTAGATAAGGGTAATGAATTTCATGAAGGTGATACTGGGAGCGCAAGAAGATTCAATAATGGTGGTGGCACTTCTCTTGACATGGTCCTTGGCTATCGAGGCCGAGAATTGGGCTTGCAGCTAAGGGCTGGCACTGTAGATTTTAACGAAGCAGGGAATTGGATTCATAGAAACCTTGGCCCTGTAGGCCCTGGTTCTCGATGACGGGCTTGAGCTATGAGGAGTATGCAAATGCCGAAGTTTATTCCAGGAAAATTCAGAGGGCTCTTAATTATAATCGGGTTCTGGGGTGGGATTCTGGGGGTATTAACCACTATGACATGGACATATGAGTGGTGGTATATAGGCAAAGTCGAGGCAGAAATCACGAGCGGGGAAGCGATGTCTTATTGGACCCAATTGAGTTATAGTAGCATAGGAATAGCATTTGTGGTAGGTGGATGTGTCGGACTAGCTGTTTGTGTGCCGCTGCTATTCAGGTCTGTTTTTAATTGGACTAAGCTTATCCGACGCGGATCCATGCTGGTGGTGTTTCTTCTTCAATTGCTATTGATATGGTGTCCAAACCTGGATTTTAAGCCTAGTGGCGGGCCAGTAGCTAATCTCTGGTCAATGATCGTTGGGGAAACTACAGCAGTTGTGTTTTGGAGTTTACCTTCTCTGTTCATCATGACACTAGTGGGACTTATCGGAAGTCTCGTAATAGCGCATTTCATGAATACTTCATCGTTTAATCGTCATTTTTCATAAGTATCGACAGAACGTCAGCTAGCGAGATGGTCATGCACTCAGATGCGATTCGTTGGAAAACGGCATCATATTGCAAGATTTCTTACCTGACAATACCTTCGCCAAAATGACGATTTGGCTAAAAAACAACCCATTCAGGCAAGAAACTCAAAAATTCTCCCCACTTTTATGTCCTAAAAGGGCAAAATTAGGGATAGTAGATTAAAAACATGCCATTTTGCATAGTGTTTCCCCCACCAAATGGCGACTGCTAAAATTGGCGAAGGTATTGACCTGAAAGATCGAGAATAATCATAGCTTCGCAGTTTGAGCACTTTGTCTGTGAGGTAGTGAGACGATGTGGGTGCGTCGTGATTGTGGTGAGCGGAAATATCTTTGATAAGCGTTGGCTAACTGCAAACCAATTTCGACAAGTACTTATCACTGCAGACCGAAAAGCCAACCTATCTCGGCATCAGCAATGAGATAGTGTGACCACCGCCGCCACCAACCCCCACCCCCACTCCCACACCAGCCGTCTCGCCTGTGCCGCCAACGGGGCAGCTCTGGCGCACCTACTACTACCACGGCGACTACTTAGGCTCCGCGTCCCTGGCGACCTGGGGGCAGCATCCCATCGTGCTCAACTACCAAGTGTACTTGCCGCTGGTGCTGCGGGAGTATGGCGACGGGGAACAACGCTCTGCCGGGCCGGAGCCATCGCGCTCGCCGCTGAGAGTACCCACGTTCGACTCACCGCTGGCCGTTCCACAAGCGCTGCCCCAGGCGACCACGTTTGACTCGCCGCTGGCTACGCCGGAGCCGCCGGGCGCAGTGGTAGCCAACAGCGAGACGCGTTATCTGCCTTACGGAGAAACGCGGGATGGGGCAGTACCGGTCGCGGGAGTCACGGACTACGCGTATACTGGACAACAGCTTGACGTAGCTACCGGCTTGTACTTCTACCAGGCGCGGTGGTATGACCCCGCGCTGGGACGTTTCATCA
>JAUWHU010000451.1 GCA_030605705.1 Thermoflexia bacterium
GCCATACAGCCTCCTCCGTGTTTTGAGAGAGCAATAGCCTTGTGCGCCGTGCCTCAAATGCGGCGGGCACTCTCTCTCTGTGCCTGCAGTATACGCAAGGCACAGGGTGTGACAAGTGACAATCGTAATCGTTCAAAGGTATACCTGAGACAAGGCTATCCCTCCTCCTCCCACACACCCACACTCCCATACTCCTCTGGTAACTTTCAACTTTCAACTTGTAACTTTCAACCCGCATTTGCAACTTGTAACTCTCATGTTATGATAATCACAGTACGATTTTCGTGAAAAAGGGGGTATTGTTATGTCGCGTTCAATAGATATTCGACGGATCACGTTGACCGCCCTGATGGCGGGATTGATCTTTGTGCTGACGACCTTGCCGCGCATCCCGACGCCGGCCGCCGGCTATGTTCACCTGGGGGATGTGGGGGTCACTTTCGCAGCGCTCGCCTTCGGCCCGTGGGTGGCACTGGTCGCCGGTGGGCTGGGCACGGCGCTGGCCGATATCTCCGGCGGCTATGCTCAGTTTGCGTTGGCTTCACTGTTGATCCACGGGTTCCAGGGTTGGGCAATGGCGACCATCGTCCGGCGCAGTAAGGACGCCCGCTGCTTAGGATTGGCCGTGGCGGCCGGGACGCTCATCGTCGTGGCCGGCTATTTTGTGGCAGGGACGATTCTGTACGGCGCAGCCACTGCCGTGCTGGAGCTCGTGCCCAACACGTTCCAGGGCTTGAGCGGCGGCGTGATCGGGGTTCCGCTCTACATGGCCGTCAAAAAGGCCTACCCTCCCCTGTCGCGTTACGCGGCGTAGGGCGAAACAGTTTATCATCTGTCATTCTCACCACAGAGACACAGAGAACACGGAGAAAAAATAAGAAAACTCTGTGTTGTGGCCACTGCCTGCCCATACTACGGTGGGCACTGCCTGCCCACACCTTCGGTCCGTGGTAAAAATCGCCCCGGAATATTGAGATGATACGGTTCTGACCGAGCCACAAAAGGGAAACCATGCCCGAACCGGCGATTGAAGCCGCGCAAGTCACCTTTGCTTATCCGCCGTTGTCGCCGGAGCTGCCGACGGCGACGTTGTTCGAGTCCCTGACCTGCCGCCTCGACGCGGGAGAATCGCTGACGGTGCTGGGGGCCAGCGACAGCGGTAAGAGTACTTTATGCTACCTCCTGGCAGGATTGGCGCCGCGCTACACCGGCGGCGAGATCCAGGGCCGGCTGCGCGTCCTGGGCCACGATGTGGCGGCATCTTTGCCGCCGGCGGGCATGGTGGGTTTGCTCTTTCAAGACGCGGCGACGCAGCTGTTCAACTCGACGGTGGAGAACGAGGTGGCCTGGGGCCTGGAGGCGCTGGCCGTTCCCGCGCCGGAGATTGGCCCACGGGTGATGGCGGCGTTACAGCGTTTCGGGATGCTGGAACAGCGCGACCGTCCACCGTGGGCGCTCTCCGGCGGGCAGCAAAAACGCCTGGCCCTGGCCGCGCTCTGGGCTTTGCGCCCCCGTCTCTTGCTGTTGGATGAGCCGCTGAGCGGCCTCGATCCGGCGGGCCGCGCCGAGGTACTAAAATCGCTGGAACTCCTGCGGCGGGGCGGAGCAACCCTGTTGTTCACCACGCCCTATCTGCACGATGTATCCCCGGCAGATGGCGTGGCATTGCTGGAAAACGGTCGCCTCTCGACACCGGTATCCTCAGCGGAGCTGCGGGCGCAGGAGGAGCGCCTGGTCGCGGCGGGGCTGCGCTGCCCATCGCGCTGCTGGGACGAGCTGGCCCGCAGCCGGGCTACCGTCGGCCCGGAGCCGGCCATCGAAGTGCGCCGGTTGCGCTTCCGTTACCCCTCTGGACTTCCGGTGCTGCACGGCCTTGACCTGACCATCCCGCGAGGGCAATTTGTGGCGTTGGTGGGCGCGAACGGTGCGGGCAAGACCACGTTGGTGCGCCATTTCAACGGGTTGCTGCGCCCCACCTCCGGCTCCCTGCGGGTACTGGGGCAGGAGGGCGCGTCTCTCTCCGTGGGGCAATTGGCCCGCCAGGTCGGATTCCTTTTCCAGCGACCCGAACAGCAAATCTTCGGCACGACGGTGCTGGAGGAAGTGACCTATGGCCCACGGCAGCTACAGCTGCCCGACGCCGAGGCGCGTGTGGCGCGCGCCCTGGCCCGCTTTGGGCTGGAGTCCATCGCCGGCCAGCCGCCTGCGATCCTGGGCTACGGGACGCAGCGCGCCATCACCTTAGCCGCGCTCTCTGCGCTGGAGACGCCGGTTCTGGTCCTGGACGAGCCGACCGTGGGGCTGGACGGGCGCGGTTGGGCGCAGCTGCTGACCTGGTTGGCGGAACGCTGCGCCGCCGGCGCCACCCTCATCGTTGTGACCCATGAGATGTCGTTGGCAGCTTGTGCCGATCGCGTGCTGGTGATGGAGGGGGGGCGCGTCGTGGCGGATGGCCCGCCGGAGATGGTTCTGCCACCGGGACAGGGGCCGGAGGACGCGGGATGAGCCTGGCCTTAGAACTCTACGTGCCGGCGCGCTCCTGGCTGCATCGCCTGGACCCACGCGTGAAACTCTGGGCCACGTTATTAGGAATCGTCACCACGTTCCTGCTGCCGGGGCCGCCCGGTCAGGCGCTGTTCCTGGGGGGCGTGCTGCTCCTGCTGCGTGGTGCGGGCATCCCCTGGCGTATGTTGTGCTGGCTCTGGCGACAGATGCGCCCCCTGGTGCTTTTGATTCTTTTGCTGCAGCCCTTTTTCACGCCGTGGGGGGCAGAAATTTTAGCCGTGGGGCCGCTGCGTCTGACATGGGGAGGGCTGGAGAGCGCGTTGCGGCTGGCATTGCGAGCGTTGAGCATGACCTTCGTCACCGGCGGATTGCTTTTCACCACCGACCAACGTTCATTGGTGCAGGCCTTTGTCCGCCTCGGCGTTCCCTACACCTGGGGGCTGACGTTTAGCCTGACGCTGCGTTTCCTGCCCGCGATCAACAGCCTCTTCGTGACGGTGCGCGAGGCCCAGGCGGCGCGCGGCTGGGTAGCGGAGGGGAATTTTATCCGCCGGGCGCGCGATTATCTACCCGTCCTGGTGGCCGTCGTGATCGGCGCCCTGCGCTTAAGCGACCAGCTGACGTTGGCTCTGGCAGCGCGGGGATTGGGGGCTTCCCCGCAGCGCACCGTGTGGCGAGGGTTGAAGATGCGCGCGGCGGATTGGGGCGCGCTGGTGGGGATCACGGTGGCCTTCGCGCTGCTCGCGGTGTGGCTGTTTTAAGGTTGAGGGTTGGAAGTTGGAAGTTGAAAGTTGGAAGTTGAAAGTTGAAGGTTGGAAGTTAAAAGTTGTGTCTGCGGCGCTGCGTTTTTGTTCTGATAACTTGCTAGCGGACATTTTTCGCGTGAGTGTCATATTGGGACACGGATTTCACGGATACCACGGATTCTTTGGATTTTTTTTGAGTCAGCCCCGCGAGGTGAGGTATGGAAACCGCGGTCATGGTGTCTGGAGAGCATCTCGTAGCAAGCAGGAGAATCACTGAGAACACAAAAAACATCCGTGTAAATCTGTGTAAATCCGTGTCCTAACCTGGACCAGCCAGAACCAAAAGGGGTCTTTACCGCAGAGAACGCTGAGAACGCCGAGAAAAACAAAGAAGAAAATCTCTGCGCTCTCTGTGTCAATGGGCACTGCCTGCCCATACTACGCTCCGTGGTAAAATTCTTGTTTTTTGTGC
>JAUWHU010000086.1 GCA_030605705.1 Thermoflexia bacterium
TGTTCATTCTACTCGAACGCGCCGGAGTGATCGGCAACATGACTGCCGTCGTCCTGTACCAGAGTCTGGCAGCGATCACGGCGGGGGCTGCGTTGTTCTTCGCCTTCCGGCTGCGCGCCGTTTACGAGGACAGCATGTGGAGCCCCTGGCTCCGTCGCCGCAAGCGGCGGGGGATACAAATTGAGGTGGACCTATGATTATCGGCACACTTTACTCTGTTGACTTTGAAGGTGTGGAGGATGTGGCGCTGCTCGACAGTCCTGAGCGGCTGGCTGCTTTTCTGGAAGAGATCATCGAGACGGCCGGCCTGGATATGATCGGCGAGCCGTTGATCCATCACTTTAGCCCTCAAGGAATCACCTATTTAGTCGTGCTGGCCCAATCGCATCTGGCAGCGAGCACCTGGCCTGAATACCAGTACATGACGGTGGATTTCTTCACCTGCGGGGATGCAGATCTGGGCCGGCGCGCCTACGAGGTGTTGAAACGCTCCATCTCGTGCTACCGCGTGAGTGAGCGGATCATCGTCAGGCAAACAACGGTATGAAGCGCTACGTCGAAGCTCTGGGGCATGGCGAGGAACGGGTTTTTCACGTCGAAGAGGTGCTCTACCAGGGAGAGACTCAGTTCCAGCAGGTGGACATCATCCGCGCGGAAGGGTACGGGCTGGTCCTCTTCCTGGACGGCCAACGGCAGAGCAGCGCGGCTGACGAGTTCATCTATCACGAGATGCTCGTCCACCCGTGCTTATTTCGCCACCCGGCGCCGGCACGGGTCTTCATCGCCGGAGGGGGCGAGGGGGCCGTGGCGCGTGAAGTGTTGCGCCATACGGCGGTCGAGGCGGTGACCCAGGTAGACATTGACGGTGAGTTGATAGCGCTTTGCCGGCGCTACCTGCCGGCCTGGAGTGCGGGCGCTTACGATGCCCCCCGGCTGCATCTCGTGATCGGTGACGCGCTGGCCTATCTGCGAGAGACGAAGGAGCGGTACGACGTGATCTTCCTCGACCTGCCGGAGTGGTCGCCGGATACGCCGGCGCACGATCTCTATGCGCCCGATTTCTACCGGTTGGTGCGCGACCGGCTGGCGCCCGGCGGGCTGATGGCGCTCCAGGTAGGGCCGGTCCATCCTGTTCACATTGAGCCGTTCTTGACCGTCGCCCGGCGAGTGCAGGCCGCCTTCGACTACGTTCTGCTCTACCCGGTGACCGAACTGCGGTGGGGGTTTGGTATCTGCGCCAATGCGCCGCCAGCCGGCGAGCTGTTCGATTCGGCGCGCCTTGCGGCCCCGCTCAGGTATTACAATGCCGAACTCCACACTCACCTGGGGGCAGTCCCCACCTACATCAAACAGGCGCTGTGATGACTGTCACCTTGAGGGCGCAGTTGCAGGCGGAATGGTTCCGCCGGCTAGAGTCACTGGGCAGGGCGCTGACCGGCGAGGCCATGTTAGACTGTGCTTCGCTCTGTACCGGCCGGTGCTGTCCCCACGCGGCGATGGCCACGCGGGAACCGGCTTACACTGTCAGTCCCGTGGCGATCATGTTGCCCTTCGAGATGGAATACATCATCGCGCAGACCGGTGTGGCCCCGGGCCACTTTCGGCGGACGCCGGCCGAGATCGCGCCGGGGGTAATGGTAGAGATCGGCTCATTTGACATTGAGAAACCTTGTCCATTTTTGACTGATGATTTCCGGTGCAGGGGTTACGATTTCCGGCCGCTGGATTGTCGCAGTTTTCCCCTCACTCCCGTCTTCGGGGCCAATGGGGAACTAACCTTTCGTCTGGGGGCCGGCTGCCCGTCGCTGGGTACATTTTTGCCGGCTTACCAGGCGCGATTGAAAACCGTGTGGCGGGAGTTGCTGCCCCACCTGTCGGCCGACTATCGCGCCCTGTACAACCGGTTGTAGGAGGAAGACATGACTCATCTGAGCGTCCGCCTGAAGTTATTGATCGTCTTCACACTTCTCTTCACTGTCGCCTTCGCGCTCTCGTTTCTCTGGTTCTACAACTTCGCCACCGACCTGGCGATGGACAATCTGCGGAGCGACCTGATTGGTACAGCCATCCGGGCCGCTGACAGCATTGATGCCGAGGAGCACGTGACAGTCTTTGAATCCGGCGAGGAAGAGGACCTGTTCTACACGCACATCGCCGACCAGTTGCGCCAGGTGCGCGACGCGAACCCCAAGGTGGCAGCGATTTACACCATGGTCCGTTCATCCAATCCTGACGAACTCCTCTTCGTTGTCTCGGCGGACGAGAACCCGGAAACTCGCGCCCATCTGCGCGAGCCTTACGATGTGAGCGAATATCCGCAGATGATCGCCGCTTTCGACGGGCAGATAGCCGATCCGGAGATCGCTGTGGATAAGTGGGGGGCCTGGTTTTCAGGCTATGCACCCATTCGGGACGCCAACGGCCAGAGCGTGGCCATCGTCGGGATTGACATGATCGCCCAGGATGTGATTGACGTTCAAACACGGATCAAGAACACGAGTATTTTTGCTTTCGCCCTGGTCTACGTGGGGCTTTTCATCTCAGTCTTCCTCATCTCGTTCACCATCACCAATCCCTTACGTCGCATCACCAATGCGGCCCAGGCACTGGAACAGGGCAAGCCATTCCAGCCCGAACAGCTAGAATCGGTGGCCCAGAGCACCGACGAGATGGGGCAACTGGCGCGAGTCTTCAGCAAGATGGCGATAGAAGTTCAGGCCCGCGAGAAGAAACTGAAGCAGCAGGTAATCCAGCTGCGGGTTGAGATTGACGAGGTGAAACGAAAGCGGCAGGTGTCCGAAATTACCGACACGAGCTACTTCCGGCAGTTGCGGGAGAAGGCAAAAGTGTTGAGGGGTAGAGCGGAAGAATCTGAAGAATGAGTCTACTGGAAAAACCAAGAATTTCACCACAGAGGACACAGAGAGCACAGAGATTTTAAACTTGACCTTAAGAAAATTAATGTTTTGACGTGTGAAGTGGAATTTTCTTGAACCAAACATCAAATTTTCTGTATCTTCTCCGTGTCCTCCGTGGTGAGATGCCCTTTTTTCAGGGGAGTCAAGAATAGATTCTCCGCAATTTGCCTAAATGGAGAATCCAGTGTACTATCAAATAGTGATGACTGACCAGGCAGCATTGATTCAGGATCTTTTCTCCGAGGAGACCACGTCGCTCCAGGGCGTGATGGAAACCGTGCGCCTGACCGATGGCGAGCTACTCTTCAGTCGAGGCGACTCTGGGGATGCTTTTTACATTATCGAAACCGGCCACATCCGCATCTTCACCCTCGCCGAGGAAGGGCAGGAACTCACCCTCAACACTCTGGGGCCGGGCGAGGTCTTCGGCGAAATGGCCCTGGTGGACGACCAACCCCGCTCCGCCAGCGCCGTTGCTGTGGGCTTCGCCACCCTCCGCCGCCTGCGCCGGGAGGACTTCCTGGCGGGGATACGCAGCTCCCCTGCGCTGGCCCTGGTCATCATTCAACTCCTCAACGAACGGGCGCGCTACCTGATTGACTATATCGAGCGGCTGGGCCACTGGACCAAATTAGTCGCCGAGGGGCAGTACGACCAGGTGATGGGGTGTGTCCAGGCCAATGCTGACGTCGAGGACCGGGTCCTGGCCTCTGTGGCCGACGCCATGAGGCGGATGGTGCAGGCTGTGCAAGAGCGGGAGGAACGCTTGCGCGAAGAGGTGGCACAACTTCGCGTCCAGGTTGATGAGACAAAGCGGAAGCGACAGGTAGCGGAAATCACCGAGACCGCGTACTTTCAGGAACTGGCCCAACAGGCCCGATGCCTGCGGGAACAGGCCGGGAAATGAGCCGGCGAGAAAGGGCCGTACACAGAGAGAATGCGCCAAAGCGAGAAGGTGTCATCTCAATATTCCGGGGTGATTTTTACCACGGAGACACAGAGGTCACAGAGTTTTCTTATTTTTTCTCCGTGTTCTCTGTGCCTCTGTGGTGAGGATGATAGCTGACGAAATGTTTACCCTTACTTATTGAGAAGATACGCGAGAAGCGACGAAAAGGAGGTTTCTATGAGCAGAATCATTTCCATCCATTCCTTCCGGGGCGGGACAGGGAAGTCGAACATCACTGCCAATGTGGCAGCCCAGTTTGCTTTCAAAGGAAAGCGTGTAGGAGTCATTGACACCGACATCCAGTCTCCAGGTATCCACGTCCTCTTCGGTATGGACGAGGAGCAGATAGACAAGTCGCTCAATGATTACCTGTGGGGCCGTTGCTCCATCGAGGAGGCCGCCTACGATGTGAGTGACAGGATCGGGTCAGGGAGCGGCAGCATCCACCTCATCCCTTCCAGCATCCGCGTCGGGGAGATCGCACGCGTTCTGCGGGAGGGGTACGATGTGGGCCTGCTCAACGAGGGGTTCCGCGCCCTCACCCACAAACTCAAATTGGACTATCTGTTCATAGATACCCACCCGGGGCTGAACGAGGAGACACTCCTCTCCGTGGCCGTCTCCGACTCGCTGATCATCATCCTGCGCCCTGACCAGCAGGACTTCCAGGGCACCGCCGTGACGGTGGACGTGGCCCGTAAACTGGATGTACCCCACCTGCTTCTGGTGGTCAATATGGCGCTTTCTTCTTACGATTTCGATGACCTGCAGCAGCAAATTGAGACGATCTACAGTGCCCAAGTGGCCACGATCCTGCCCTTATCGGAGGATGTAGCCCGTTTACAATCGGCCGACATTTTCTCTCTACGCTACCCCGACCACCCCTTCTCTCAGGCCATCAGGGAAATCGTTGCCCACGTCGAGGCATCGGGTTAGTCGCCGATAAATGATCTGTCATCAGTGCGGTCAACCGGCTATCGGCATCTGCCAGTTCTGCGGGCGGGGGGTGTGCCAGGAACACCACACCACAACCCTGCCCACGATGCTGGCGATGTACCTGGGTGGGCACGAGACTCCCAAGGCCGTGGTGGTATCCAATGTCCTCTGGTGCGGCGAATGTGAGCCGCGTCCGGATCCCATTGAGATGCCGGAGCTCTACTAACGTAATTCCGGGGCCGGCGGGAAAGATGGCCGTACACAGAGAGAACGTATCAAAGCGAGAAACGACGAAAAGGAGGTTTCTATGAGCAAAATCATTTCCACCCACTCCTTCCGAGGAGGGACAGGGAAGTCGAACATCACCGCCAATATGGCAGCCCAGTTTGCCCTCAAAGGAAAGCGCGTAGGAGTCATTGATACCGACATCCAGTCTCCGGGTATCCACGTTCTCTTCGGGATGGACGAGGAGAAGATAGACAAGTCGCTCAATGATTACCTGTGGGGCCGTTGCTCCATCGAGGAGGCCGCCTACGATGTGGGTGACAAGCTCGGGCCAGGGGCCAAGGGCGGCTGCATCTACCTCATCCCCTCCAGCATCCGTGCCGGGGAGATCGCGCGTGTTCTGCGGGAAGGGTACGATGTGGGCCTGCTCAACGAGGGGTTCCGGGACCTCACCCGCGAACTCAAATTGGACTATCTGTTCATAGATACCCACCCGGGGCTGAATGAGGAGACGCTCCTCTCCGTGGCCATCTCCGATTTGCTGATCGTCATTCTGCGCCCTGACCAGCAGGACTTCCAGGGCACCGCCGTGACGGTGGATGTGGCCCGTAAACTGGATGTGCCTCACCTGTTTCTGGTGATCAACAAGGCGCTCTCTTCTTATGATTTCGATGACCTGCGGCAGCAAGTTGAGACGATCTACAACGGCCCGGTAGCCACGATCCTGCCCTTATCGGAGGACGTAGCCCGTTTACAATCGGCCGACATTTTCTCTCTACAATACCCCGACCACCCCTTCTCTCAGGGCATCCAGGAAATCGTTGCCCACATCGAGGCATTAGGTTAGGAGCCGATAAATGATCTGTCACAAGTGCGGTCAACCGGCTATCGGCGTCTGCCAGTTCTGCGGGCGGGGGGTGTGCCAGGAACACCACACTACGACTCTGCCCACGATGCTGGCGATGTATCTGGGTGGGCACGAGACTCCCAAGGCCGTGGTGGTATCCAATGTCCTCTGGTGTGGCGAATGTGAGCCGCGTCCGGATCCCATTGAGATGCCAGAGCTCTATTAGGAGATTGATGCAATGGGTATTTTCAAACACATGCAGGCCGAGATTGAGCTGCGCAAGAAGCGGGAAGGCATCACAGCTGCCGATCTGCTTGATCTTCCCCCACAATTACGCCGGCTGGCGAACCACATCACCCGCGAGGGGGAGCTGACGTTAGAGGCGGCTGCCGAACACATAGGGGAATCTCTCACCCAAACCAGCCAGCTGTTGGATGTCCTGATCGAGAAAGGCTATCTTCGTTATGAGAAATTGGAGGATCCTCCGGTCTATCGGACCCGTTTTGCCCGCCTGCGTGGACGGGAGATCCCAGCGGGCATCTGGTCGGCGTTGGAAAAGAGGTGCTGGGATGGAGAGGACGTGAAAGGAGAGTGAGGGGGAGCCATCCCACAATATCCAGCTCCCTTTTCCAACTAATCTCAGCCAGGTTCGAGGTAAATCATG
>JAUWHU010000474.1 GCA_030605705.1 Thermoflexia bacterium
AAAGTTGCAAGTTGGAAAGTTGCAAGTTAAGAGTTGCAGGTTGCAAGTTAGAAAGTCTAAAGTCTAAAGTCAAAAGTCGAACGACGCAACACGCAACACGCAACACGCAACACGCAATACGCAACACGAAATTCGTGTCCCAAACCCAAACGACAACCCAAAACGCTCATCAAGGGGGTAGCGTAAATATGGCCTTCATTTTTACACGTCTGGCAATTCCCGACATGATTCTCGTCGAGCCGCGAGTCTTCGCTGACGAGCGGGGTTTCTTCGTGGAGACGTACCGGCGCGCGGTGTTCGCCGAGGCCGGGATTCCTGAGTTTGTCCAGAGCAATCACTCACATTCCACCTACGGCGTGTTGCGGGGTTTGCACTACCAGCAGGAGCCGGCGGCGCAGGGGAAACTGGTCACGGCCATCCGGGGTGAGATCTTCGACGTGGGCGTGGACATCCGCCGGGGGTCGCCCACCTACGGTCGCTGGGCCGGCGCGGTCCTCTCCGCCCAGAATCACCGGTTGCTCTACCTCCCGCCGGGCTTTGCGCACGGTTTCTGCGTCCTCAGCGACGCAGCCGACGTGATCTACCAGGTGACGGCGGAATACTCTCACGTACACGACCGGGGGATTCTCTGGAACGATCCCGTTATCGCTATCGCCTGGCCCGTCGCCGAACCCCGGCTCTCCCCAAAAGATGCTCGCCAGCCGCTGTTGGCCGATGCCGATAATAATTTTGTCTATGAGAAAGGTGACTGGTAACTGGTGATTGAGTACGAATCACGAATCACCAATCACTAATCCCTACTTCCTACTTCCTACTTCCTACTTCTTACTTCTCTACTTCCAATACTTCGCTTCCCAGGTGTCCAGGAGATCCATTGTCCCGCCAGCGATACGCCAGCCGTCGGGCGTGAGCTCTGTCTCCCATTTGATCTCCCAGGTGCGGGCGATGATCCGCCCGGCCTCGTTGTCCCACGATGTTACCAGCGCGGAGACGCGCGCGTGGGTCTCATCCCCGATCCCCGGAATGCGCGTGACGCTGTTCACCTCGACGCGCGTGGTGGTGGCGAAACCCAGCGCCCAATCGGCGTAAGGCCGCACTGCTTGGGCCGCTGAGGTCATCAGGGCATAAGCGCCGGGCAGATCGCGGTCGTTCAGCGCCAGATAGAACGAAATCACCGCGTATTTGGGCTGGTGGGTAGGGTAGGCGTGCGGGCGCGCTAAGAAGAACCAGGCCCAACGATCCCAGGTCCAGCCGTAAGTTTGCTCATCCCAGGTGAAGATGACCTGCCAGGCCAGCTCCGGCGCTGCGCGTTCGTGATGGCCTTCCACGATTTCCTCCGCGAGGTCGCCGTCATCGTCTTTGAAAAAGATGCCCGCTGTGCCGGAGAACGCGCCCAGCAGGCGATATGTATCGTTTTCCCAGACGTAGAGGTGCAGCAGCGTCTCGTTCGCTGCGGCGTGGCCGAAGATGGCGACCTCTGGCCGCCCGTCCCCGTTCACGTCGCGGATCTCGACCTCGCAGGTGGCGTACTGGCCCAGGCCGTAATCCGGTTTGCCCGGTTCGGGTTGCGCGGCGGGCAGAGCGTAGAACGCCTCGCCATCCAAGATGAACGCGCTCAAGCGCGCCACGCCCGGCGGACGGGTCAAGGCCAGCCACTCCGGCGCGCCATCCCCATCGGTGTCCTCGTAGTGGAAACAGACCAGTTCGGCGTCACCGGCCGCGGCCCGCACCTGCGCCAGCCCGCGCTTCGCGGCAGTCGCTAGGGTTGCCGGATTGGGGGTAGGGACGGGTGAGGGGGTAGCGGTCGGCGTGGGTTCCGGGGTGACGGTAGCGGTCGGAGGCGGCAGGGTCGCCGTTGCCGTCGCCGTCGGGGTGAACGTGGCAGCCGGCGAGGGAGCCGGCCCGCCTGTGCAGGCGATCAGCCCTGAACATAACAGCAGGAACCAAAATGCTCTGTTTGTTGCTCGTTTCATTGCCATTGCATGATACCACAATTGTCCCAGGAGGGGAATTGGGTCGAAAGTTGGAAGTTGGAGGGTGGAGGTTAAAAGTTAAAAGTTAAAAGTTGAAGGGCAAAGAGGTTCGCGCGCCCAGTTGCCAGAGCCGGCGGGCGATGGTCTCTGTGGCGCGGGGACGGGCCAGCCGGCGAGCGTGGGCCGCCATCGCGCGACGCCGTGGGGCGTCGGCCAGGAGAGCGGTTACGGCGGCGGCGACCTGCCTGGGGTGGGGCGTCCAGAGGCCAGCGCCGTGCTCGACGACGTAGGTGACGTTGCCATCTTCCTGTCCAGGGATGGCGTCGTACAGGAGCGCCGGCAGGCCGGCGATGAAGGCTTCGGCGAGCGTATTGGGGCCGGCTTTGGTCACCAGCAAGTCCGCCGCGCGCATCCAGACTTCCATGTTGGGGACGAAGCCCTCGACCCGGAGCATCACCAGCAAATCCAGGTGGGTCAGTCGCCGGTAAAGCGCATGGTTGTTCCCCG
>JAUWHU010000542.1 GCA_030605705.1 Thermoflexia bacterium
TTGAGGTCCTTGTTTTTCAGCCACTGGCTCAATTTCTTGAAGCCGGCAGCATCATTGCTAAACTGTCCACTGGCCAAGCGTTGTTTTTCCTGGAACAAAGCTACATCGAATTTACTTTTGGCAATGTCAATTCCTAAAATCATCTGCGTGTCTCCTTGTATTTGATTGTGGGTGGTAGTTACCCGTCCGCACAACACACTTGTGAATACAAGCTCTCTTCACACCAAATTGAAGGGCTTAAGATACCGTCCGTTGTCATGACGAGCCAGCAAAGCGGGAGTTAATCTAACTCACTACCTCTAAGGATAAGTGACTGGAGAACTTCTCCGCTTTGTTACCGAGAGATAATCTCTGCTAACCCAAACTTGATTATCCCATACCATACATATCATACAAGTAACGGGGTATCTGCCTCGCAAGTAACCGGTCCGTAGTAGCGACTTCAGTCGCTGGCGATGCTGAACGACTAAAGTCGTTACTACAAGCCATTTCCGTCCGCCTGCATTTCACCAATGTTAAAAGTGGCGCAGCCACGGGGTGTTGATGACACGCACTTATGCGTTTGCGAATCAGAAGGGCGGAGTAGGGAAAACCACCACGGTGGTGAACCTCGCGGCCTCTATGGCCGATTGGGGATTTCGCGTCCTGGTAGTAGATATTGACCCTCAAAGTAATGCCACCACCAGCCTGGGACTGAACCCCCGTAGCCTCTCTGCTTCCATTTACGATGTGCTGCTGGGCGCGCAGCCCACTGCGGAGATCATTCGCGCGACGCGCTGGGCGGGCCTGGAATTGTTGCCCAGTGTGCCGGCGTTGGCGGGGGCTACGGTGGAACTGAACACCTCCCTCGACCCACACGAGCGCGCAGTGTGTCTCCGGCAGGCTTTGGAGAACGTCACAGGTTACGATTACGTGCTCGTTGATTCCCCGCCGAGCCTGGGAACCTTGACCGTCAATGCCCTGTGTGCCGCGGATGGCGTCATTGTGCCGGTGCAATGTGAGTACCTGGCCTTAGAGGGACTGACGCAGCTGACGCGTACCATCACCTTGATCCAGCGCCGGATGAATCCTCAGCTTTCGCTGCGCGGCCTGGCTATGACGATGTACGACCGCCGCACGACGCTCTCCCGTCAGGTGGCCGCAGAGGTCCAGCGACATTTTCCCCATCAGGTCTTTCCGGTCATGATTCCGCGTAGTGTGCGGCTCAGCGAAGCGCCGAGTTACGGCGAGCCGGGGGTCTTTTACGCGCCACGTTCTCAAGGCGCGTTGGCTTACCGCACGTTGACCTGGGAGCTGCTGCGCGGTGACGGCCACGAGGTGGATTGGTCGCCTCCCGCCGTGGCGGAGGATTAGCCGTCCGACGAGGTTCTTAAGTATCTTCTCAATAAGTAGGGGTAAACATTTCGTTAGCTGTTATTCTCACCACAGAGGCACAGAGAACATCAACGACCATAAGGTCTTATGACCGATGGCGGAGAAAGAATAAGAAAACTCTGTGCCCTCTGTGTTATGGGCACTGCCTGCCCATACTACGTCTGTGGTAAAAATCACCCCGGAATATTGAGATGATACGTTTTTAAGATCTGCGAGGTCGCACAAAAGCCCCGTGAGACCTCGGAGGTCTGGACGTTGCTTATCTGAACCGTATTGCCTTTAAGCGCACTATGGCAAAAGTGACACAGCTGTTCCCAAAAGCTCTAAGCCCCCGTCCCCGGGGGCGGGTTGACGAGGACTCTTGCCCGGGGGACGCCCCCGAGACGGGGGCTGGAAGCAGTGTGAGTGCGGCTTTTGCCCCTATGCTTTTAAGCCCTTCGGGGTCAGGGTTGGGTCTCCGGTTCTGAGGGAGGGCTTTCTTTCGGTTCCCCTTCTTCATCTGCAGGTGGGACTTCTTCGTCTGCCGGTGGGCCTTCCTCTACGTTTGTTACCTCTTTGTAGCGCGTCTCAATGTGGCGTATAGCCGCGGCCGCGGCTTTTTGCACCGCCGCGTCTTCGTGGTCGAGCAGGGGGCGTAACATGTCAAGATGTTCCTGCCGTCCGATGAGGCTTAACGTGAGCGCGCCCGAGATGCGGGCGTTGGAGTCCCCTGTCTCCACGGCGTGGAGCAACATTTGCAGTGCCGCCTCGCCTATGCCCAGTCCCAGCCCCTGTTGGGCCGCCCAGGCCAGCAGCCACTGCATCTCGTCAATCTTGGGCGGCGCAGCCACGACGGTGGCTTCGGCCTCTTTTTGCTGAGTGCTTAACGCTGCTTGCGCGGCCGAACGTACCAGCCATTGCGTGTCCTCCCGTCCCATCTTCTCCAATATGCTCTGTGCCCAGGGCTGGTGAATCTGGCCTAATCCGTGGGCTGCGGCGCGGCGCACCAGGAGATCCTCCGCTTGCGTGGCTTCTTTGAGCGGATCCCACCCATCAGGCTGGGTGGCCAGCGCTTCCGCAATGACCGGCATCAGCTGCTCATCGCCGTAAGGGAGGAGATCGCTCAAGTAGCGGAACGCCCCGACGGTTCCCAGGTCGCTCAGTGCCCAGATGGCGCTTTCCCGGATCGTAAAGTCGGGGTCGCGGAGCGCGGCTGCCAGGATTTTCATCTCGCGTGGGCGGCCCGTCCAGCCCAGGCCGCGCAGGGCGGCAGCGCGGACGGCGGGGAGGGGATGGCGCAGCGTCTGGAGGTAGAAGGGCCGCGCGCTCTCGCCGGCCACCATCGCCAGTGCGCGGCCAATCCGCAGGCGCGTGGGCTGCTCAAGAGAGGGTTTGATGAAGGCCTGGGCCAGCGCTTTCAATATTTCCTTGCGCCAGGGGACATCTTCCGGGGCCAGAATGGCCCAACGCGCGGCTTTGAACAACGCCGGCAGTCCTTTCTCGGCGCGACTTTCTTGCAGCAGGGTTTTGATGAGCGGTTCCACGTCGCCTAAGCCGGCGTAGCAATCAAGCAGCAGCGTCCAGGCGGGATCATGGAGGTATTTCAGCAGCTCTGGCTGCTCCGAGGTGGGATCTGCAGTCTTCGCTTCCTCGGCCAGCGCCCTGGCGGTGAAAAATGCTTCCCAGACATAGTGTGTGAATCGCAGTTCCTTGCCCACCTGTTGGAAGAGGTCGGAGTGTTGGAGCAACTT
>JAUWHU010000063.1 GCA_030605705.1 Thermoflexia bacterium
GGCTCGCAAGCGCGCCCAGCCAAGCTCGGCCAGAAAACCGGCCCGGCGCAGGTGATAGGGAGCCGGCGGAATTTCCACCCCTTCTCCCGCCTCGCTCAGGGCCTGACGCCCCCGGGACGTGATCTCTCCCACGATGAGAGCCGGCGTCACGACGAGCTCCGCCAGCTCCGCCCACGTGACCACTTCCACCTCGGTTTCCGCGACCCAGCCCGTCTCCTGCCAGACATAGCGAGCATAACCCACGCGCTTCCGGCCGGCAGTGAAGAGCGCGTAGAGCGGTCTGGTATCCGGCGCTTGGGCCGCGACGAGAATATCCAACGTGGTAACGCCGATCAGAGGGAGGTGCTGCGACAGGGCCAGCCCCTTGGCGACGGCGACGCCAATACGCACGCCGGTGTAGGAACCAGGCCCCCGGCAGACCGCGATGGCGCTCAGCTTGTTGGCCGTGATCCCCATATTGTCGAGCAGCTCCGTGATGTGCGGTACCAGCGTCACCGTGTGGCGGTTGATGGCTTCCCAGGTACACTCTCCCCTGAGAGTGACGCCGTCGTGCAGCGCGATACTGGCCCAATAGGTTGCGGTGTCAATAGCCAGTAGGGGCAATCCTTGTGGTTGCCCTAATCCTTGTGGTTGCCCCAATCCCTGTGGTTTCCCGTGGTTACCCATGCTTGCTCCCATGAAACATTAGCGTCCTATGATCTCCTTGCGGAATTGTTGCAACAAATCCCGGTGCCGTTTCCCCCCGGCGCGAAAGATGAGAGACCGGCGAGACTCATCCAGCCCGCGCAGAGTGACCCAGAGACATTCTTCAGGGAAGACCTCGGTCGCCCGGCCGGCCCACTCGACAACGCAGATGGCCTGTGGGTCGCCGAGGAGCTCCTCCAGTCCCAAGTCCCTGACCTCCTGTAACGAATCCAGCCGGTAGAGGTCCACATGATAGAGTTTGAGCGTGTTTTGAGGGCGTTCGTGGCGGCGGATCAGGACAAAGGAGGGGCTGGTCAGCAGCGAGAGCGCGCCCCAGCCCTTGCCGATACCTTGTGCGAAAACGGTCTTGCCCGTTCCCAGCTCGCCCACCAGGGCCAGTGTATCCCCGCCTTGCAGCAACGCGCCCAGACGTTCGCCCAGGCGCTGCGTTTGCGTGGCGTTGCGGCTGATGAATTCTAAGGTTTCGGCGTCTAAAATCGGCATGAGATCTGGCCCTTGAAACAGCTGCCCTGATTATACTACAAAGCAGAAAGGCTTCCACCTGGAGGGGGAGACTTGCGCCGGGCGGTCTAGCAAATCCTCGCTGCTCATGGCTGCTGATATTATAACCCGTCGAACCAGGAGACCAAACTCGCCCTTGCGACTCTGGCATTTAATGATAAGCTAAAAGCTCCCCTGAAAAAAGGGCGTCTCACCACGGAGCGTAGTATGGGCAGGTAGTGCCCATAAACGGAGAAGATACAGGAAATTTGATGTTTGGTTCAAGAAAATTCCACTTCACACATCAAAACATTAATTTTCTCAAGGTCAAGTTTAAAATCTCTGTGCTCTCTGTGTCCTCTGTGGTGAAATTCTTGGTTTTTTCAGTAGACTCATCAATGACTTCTCTGAAAGAAGGGTCTAATTTTAACGCAGAGACGCAAAGGCGCAGAGATTCCTGAATGATGCTTCAATATTTTTGAAAATCAAGACCTTTGATTAAACAAATCTTGACCTACCATTTAATTTTCTTGGCGTCTCTGCGCCTCTGCGTTGAAGCCTTTGGTTTTTTCAGTAAACTCAGCTGAATCGGTCTTCCGTTTCTCCCACACCTCCACACCCCCATCCTCCCACACCCTCACCCTCCCGCACCACCACACTCCCCCCACCCACACTCCTGTATTTGTTGATGCCCTTACATTCGTAGGAGACTACATGAGTTCAAACTGGCGACGGAACCTCTGGGCGGTCTGCGGGGCGGAGCTGCTGGCTATCGCGGGCTTCTCTGCGTTCTGGCCGATCATCCCGTACTACATCCAATTCCTGGGGGTGCAGGGAGCGGCGGTGGCGACTTGGGCCGGAATGATCTCCGCCGCGGCGTCCCTGACGCGCGGGGTCGCGGGCCCGTTTTGGGGCGCGTTGAGTGACCGTTACGGGCGCAAATTGATGGTCGGGCGAGCCATGTTCGCCGGGTGCCTCCTGACGCTATTGATGGGTCTGGCGCGCAACGTGGAGCAGCTGACGCTGCTGCGTCTGTTGCAGGGCGCGTTGACCGGCACAATGACGGCGACGATGACACTGGTCGCCAGCGATACCCCTCGTGAACGCTTAGGCGAAACCCTGGGCAAGTTACAGCTGGCAATTTACTTAGGTCAATCCTTAGGCCCTTTGGCCGGGGGATTGGTAGCCGATCACTGGGGATACCGGTCTGTATTTTGGATGACTTCCGCCTGCCTGGGAGGCGCGGGCCTCATCGTGCTGCTGCTGGTCAGGGAAAATTTCACGCCGGTGACGCAGAAGGAGCACGGTTCGCTCACCGGTCAACTGCGCCGGGATTGGAGATTGCTCTTTGCGGGATCGCTCCTGGGATTGGTGCTGCTGTTGCGCTTCGCGTTGGGCGTGGGGGCGCGCATGACAAGGCCGCTGGCCCCCTTGTTGGTACAGGAACTGCTCCCGGAGAGCCAGATGCTGGGAATTTCTTCGGGTTTAGCGGCAACTCTCAACGGGATAAGCGGCGCCGTCGCAGCACTGCTTTTGGGCCGCGCCGCCGACCGTCATGGCGGACGGCGCATCCTCTTGCTGTGCGCCCTGCTGGGAGGGGGAGCCTTGATCTTGCAGGGGAGCGCGCCCACATACAGCCTGTTCTTGATCGGGCAACTGTTGTTGGGGCTGGCGACCGGCGGCACGTTGGTGACGCTCAGCG
>JAUWHU010000147.1 GCA_030605705.1 Thermoflexia bacterium
AATGGCGAATGAAGAAAATGACAAATGAGCAAATGAGCAAATGAAGAAAGTGACAAATAGCAAATGGCGAATGGCAAATGGCGAATAGCAAATGGCAAATGGCAAATGGCGAATGGCCAATAGCGAATGGCAAATAGCAAATGGCGAATAGCAAATGGCAAATGGCAAGCCGTGGTATTTTCGGAGCAGTCGCTAAAACGCTGGGACGCTGAGACGCTTCCAGTTACCAGTCACCAGCATTGAGACAAGGAGCTGGTTCATGAATAATGGTTATGTTCCTGCACACGCCCCGACCTGCGAAGCTTATTGGATGGCGCTTTTAGAAGAGGGGCCATTGAGCCACGGTTCGGCGCCCGGTTCCTGGGAATGGGAAGAGAGGCCGGAGACCTCCGCGAACATTTGGGGAAAAGCGCGCCAGATGCAAAAGGAACGCTGCATCCTGCCCCTGAAAATTGAGGGGTTCAATCGCGGTGGCTTGATCGCGCAATGGGAAGAGGTTGAATGTTTCATCCCGGCCTCCCACCTCGTCGCCTACCCTTTCCCTGCCGATCCCGTAGCGCGCGAGCAATGCTTACAGGAGTACGTGGGCCGCGAAATGCGCTTCTGTATCATCGAGGTGGAACCCACCCGCAAACGTCTCCTTTTCTCGGAACGGCAAGTGCCGGATTGCGAGACCCAGAGGAAAAGATGGCCGGACTGGCTCTGCAGCGGCGCGACCTGTGAGGGGGAAGTAACCAGCGTGCGCCCCTTCGGCGCTTTCATCAACATCGGCCCCCTGGAGGGAATGATCCACATCTCCGAAATCTCCTGGGGACGGGTGCGCCATCCCGGCGATTTTTTGGAACCAGGCCAGCAGGTCGAGGTCAAGATCCTCAACGTTGATCTCGACCGGCAACACGTGGGCCTGAGTCTCAAACGGCTTACCCCCAACCCCTGGGACTCCGTGGAAGAGCACCTGAGTCCTGGCGATAAGGTCACGGGCACTGTCGTCAGCGTGGCGCGGTTCGGCGTCTTCGTGGACCTGGTGGATGGATTGGAGGGCCTGCTGCACATCTCCGAACTGTCCGGGAATTCCTCCCCCCATCCTCCCTCCCTCCACCGCGACTATCACCGAGGTCAAACCCTCGAGGTGCAAATCCTGGAGATCGTGCCGCAGGAACATCGTATCTCCCTGGGACTGCCGGACAAGGACGCTGCGTATGTCCAGAAGTAAACGCTCTCAAATGGCTAAACCGCGCAGCGGCAGCGCCACACGCCGCCGTCGCACCCCGCCTCCGGAACCGGAGCGTTTCCGGTTGGCGAAACGCCTTGCGCCGCTTCTCACCGGGCCGACGGGCCGGCAGCTTGTGGCCGTCGCCTTGATCCTCTTCGGACTCCTGACCCTCACCACCGTGGCGGGCCTCAACTCCGGCACGCTGACCAGCGTCTGGGCACGGCTGCTCGTCTTTCTCTGTGGCTGGGGAGCCTACCCCACCGCCGCCCTGATCACCGGGCTGGGGCTACTCTGGCTGCGCGACCAGGTTCACATGCCCACCTCCTGGCGCTGGCGGCCTTTCGTCGGCCTGGAACTGACGCTGATCGGCTTGCTGGGCCTCACCCACACGCTCCTGCGCAACCAGGGGTGGCAGGTGGTAGAATCGGGCCGGGGCGGCGGATTGATCGGCTGGGCCTTGAGCATCTTTTTCTCCACCTATTTTGGATCTCTCATCACCTCCGTGTTGATGGGGACGGTCGCCCTCATCGGCGTGGGGCTGGCCTGCGACCTGACAGGCGCGGACTTCCGCGCTCTGGGATTGCGCATCGCCGCCGCCTGGGAAACGCACCGGGTTGCGCGGGCCGCCCAGGGCCGGGCGAAGGAAGTCGGCGCGTTCCCCGCCACACTCGCCGCCGAGGAACCAGATTCCCCGCCGGCGGCGCGCAAGCCACGGCGCAGAAAATCCAAAGAAACGCCGTCTCCGCCGCGCAGCGACGCTCTGCCGCCCTTCACTCTGCTGCAGCCGGGCCAGACGCTAGGCATGAGCCACGACGAGATCGAGCGCAAGAGCCGCATCATCGAGGAGACGCTGGCGCAATTCGGCATCCCGGTCCAAGTCACGGAGCAACGCCCCGGCCCCACCGTCACGCAGTTCGGCGTTACGCCGGGTTACATCAAACGGGGGCCGGATGGTGAGGAGGAGCGCAAGGTGCGCGTGCGGCAGATCGCCATATTAAAGGATGATCTGGCGCTGGCGCTGGCAGCCCGCTCGCTACGCATCGAAGCTCCGGTCCCGGGCCGCGCCGTCGTCGGTATTGAGGTCCCGAACGCGGACATCGCGCGGGTCACGCTGCGCCACGTCCTGGAGAGCAAGGAATACCAAAAATGCACCCAGCCTCTCTGCTTCGCCGTGGGATTGGACGTGGCCGGGAGCGCCGTAGTGGCCGATCTCGCTACGATGCCTCACCTGCTCATCGCCGGGACGACCGGCAGCGGCAAGTCGGTCTTCATCAAAACGCTGGCGGCCGGTCTGATCATGCGTAACCGGCCCGACGAGCTCAAGTTAGTTGCCATTGATCCCAAAATTGTGGAGCTAAGTCACCTCAACGGGTTGCCGCATCTGCTGGGCCGCGCGGAGACCGACCTGGACCGCATCCTGCGCGTCCTGCGCTGGGTCGCCATGGAAATGGATAACCGCTACAAACTCCTCGCCCAGGTCACGGCGCGCAACCTGGACGATTACAACCGCAAGGCCGCGCGCAAGGGTGAGCCAACCCTGCCGCGCATCGTCGTCCTCATTGACGAGCTGGCAGATTTGATGATGGTGGCGCCGGAAGACACGGAGCGCACTCTCACCCGGATCGCCCAGATGGCCCGCGCCACCGGCGTCCACCTGGTCGTCGCCACCCAGCGACCCAGCACCGACGTGGTGACGGGGGTGATCAAGGCCAACTTCCCGGCTCGCATCAGCTTCGCCACCGCCAGCCAGGTGGATTCACGGGTGATCTTAGACACGCCGGGGGCCGAATCCCTGCTGGGCCGTGGCGACATGCTCTTCCTCGCACCCGATGCTTCTGCTCCCCGGCGCATCCAGGGGTGTTACCTCTCCGATGAGGAGCTGGAAGCCCTCATCCGCTTCTGGCAGGAGCGCGCGGGCGCGACCCCGGCGCAGGCGCCCTGGGAGACTATGGCGGAACGCCAGGGGCCAGAACAGCTGCGCATCGAGGGCGAAACCGAGGATGCCGATTACCTGGAGCGAGCCATCGCCCTGGCCCGCAGTCGCGGGCAGATATCCACATCGGCCATCCAACGGCGATTGCGGATCAGCTATCCGCGCGCGGCCCGGCTGATGGAGGAGATGGAAGACATGGGTGTCGTCGGCCCGCAGGAGAGCGCGGGGCGTTCCCGCCGCGTGTTTCCGGAGACGAATGAGGGGTAAACGATAGGATAAAGCTATTAGAATTGTTTCTGAATAAACGAAACCAGAAATTGGACGCGGATTTTCACGGATTACACGGATAAAAAACAAGAAAAAATCCGTGTTGATCCGTGATATCCGTGTCCAAAAGCTTACTGTTTTTATTGAGGGACAACTCTATTCTATGGGTGGCGTAGTGGCGACTTCAGTCGCTCGCAAAGGCTCAAGCCCCCGTCCCCGGGGGCGGAGTTGCGGAGAGTCGCTCTGTCATACTTTAACGACTAAAGTCGTTACTACGGGCAAAATTATTTTACGGAGGATACCAGCATGTTGAAGAACTCCTGCCGCGTTTGGGTACTCGTCCTCGTCCTGGCCCTGGCCGCCTGCCTGCCGGCCCCGACACCGCTCCCCACTTCCACGCCTTCGCCTTCGCCAACGACTGTGCCCCTCCAGAGTGCTACGCCCGCCATCCCCTGTGAGCTGCGCGCCCAGAGCGATATCACCGTCTACGAGCGACCCAGCACCGAGGCGGACGTCTTCGGCGTTTTGTCTGCCGGCGAGATGGCCCTCATCACCGGGATAACCGCCGACGGCTGGC
>JAUWHU010000375.1 GCA_030605705.1 Thermoflexia bacterium
CTGAGAGATGTTGTGCTCACCGGAGCGGTGGGAACGGCAACGCCCCAGGCATACCCCGGCGTGTCGTAGTGGCCGAGCGCGACCGGTAAAGCGGGATCGGAGATGTCGAGCACGATCAAGCCGCCCTCGCCATCGGCCACGTAGGCGTGAGTGCCGGAGATAGCGACGCTGTGGGCGAGGCCGGGTGTGTCGTAAGCGCCGACTTCGCCCCGCAGCGCCCAGACGGGGATGGCGCAGGCGGCGGTCAGTTCGTAGAGCCGCTGCCCGGCAGGAGAGAGGGACTGGTACCAGGGAGCCTGGAAATAGCGGCGTTCCGTGACAACACCCGCGCCGCACGGCGAGTTGAATCCTGCCTCGCTCAGGTTAAAGTCCTGCGCCACCGTGGTGTAGAGGTAAGCGGCGCCGGCAACCGCGCGGGTGATGGTCAGACGCGGGGCTAAGGTGTCCACGTCACCGCGCCAGACCCCAAACGTCTCGTCAGAGTGACCGGCGGTGTCCTGCCCGCGCAGGTCAAGCCGGTACGCGCCTTCCAATCCGCCGGGCGTCTGGACGACCCAGTCCGCCAGTTCCACGCCCACCCCCCTGGGAGATACGCCGGCCGCCTGCCAGGCGCTATCGTAAAGAGCGCCGATTTCCAGCCCCGAAAGCGCGCGCGGGTAGATATGTACGTCGTCCATACGGCCCTCGAATGGGGCGGATCCGATCCTGACCGGCTCGTCGTTCTGGCAAACGGAAGCGACGATGTCCACGCTCCTATCCAATTGGCCGTTCAAGTACAACTGGAACCGGGACCCGTCGTAGGTCATCATCACGTGGTTCCACTGGTTGAAGGGCAGCGACGCCGTGCTGTCATAAGTGTGGGCCGTCGCGCAGTCCCCTTCCTGGAATGAGAAGCGAATCCGGCGCGAGTCTGGCGTGATGAACAGGCCGTAATTGCGTCCTCCACCCGTGCTGTTTTCCTTGACGATCAGGGGTTGCGGCAGGGAGTCTAGCGAGAAAGGCATCACCCACCCGCCGACGCTGAAATCGGTCAGGGCCGGGCTGTCGGGCACGGAGACGTAGTCGTCCACGCCATCGAACTGCAAGGCGTAAGGGCCGACCTTGCCAGGCGCGGACTTGTTGGCGGCGTCGCCGGCTTGCAGCACGCCGTGATGCTCCCAGCCGGACGCATCCTCGAGGGTAGCGCCATGCGCCGCCCAGGCGTCGTCAAAGGACAATGCCAGCACCGGCCCGGAACCCAGGTACAGCGAGCGGATTTCGGCAGGGGATAAGGCGCGGTCAAAGATGCGCGCGTCGTCCAGGCTGCCGGGGAAACCTGCGCCAATGGCGCTGCCGGCCGCACACTGCCCCATACCGCCGGGGACGGGCGTGGCGGCCACCTGCTGCCCATCTCGATAGAGCTGCAACATCTGCCCGTCGTAGGCGCCGGTCAGGTGTACCCAAGTATTCGGCGGAATGGGTTGTTGCTGTTCGACGAACCGCCAATTTCCCCCCACATTGACCCAGAAACGCGGATAGTGAGTGTACACTATGCGGAGACTCCGCCCGTAACCGACGATCTGAGGCACATCGTTCAGTGTAAGCCTAAAACCGCAGCTGGCTCCGCCCTTGTAGGTCACGATGGATTGCGATGCCTGGGTGTCCTCGGTACGATACACCCAGGCCGAGACAGTGGTCGTGGTGAAGGCGCCAAAGTTGTTGAGACCCACAGCGTCGTTCCTGTCGAAGCGGACGGCGCTGCCGTTGTGACCTGGCTGCCCGGCGGCGGGGCAGTTCGCGCCGGAGCAGACGCCGTCGTGTCCCTGGCCCGAGATATCCCGGAACTTGAGGGTGTTGTTCTCGTCTAAGCCCTCCTCGAAGGGCAGGTGGAGCACTTCTCCGGCGGGCGGCATCTCGTTGTAGAAGGGGGAGCCGGGCAGGGCCGGCGTGAAGGCGAGCTGCACCTGGTTCACGCCGCCGACGGCCGGGGGCGGCTCGCAGGCCGGCGAGTCGGCCGTGAAGGCAACAACACGCCCGGTCCAATCCGTCACCGGGCCGGCGCAGACCTGGACCGTGCCGGTGAGGTCAGCGCCTGTCACATTCAGTGAGCAGGACGCGCCCCAATGTACGTCGCCCTTCCAGGTGTAGGTTTCCTGGGGGGTAAAGGTCTGTGACCCGGCAGCGTAGAGGGTCGTACCGCCGCATTGTAGCGCCAGTCCGACCTGGTCGCTATCGTCGCCGGTCGTCCACGTCACCACGAGGGGCACGGGGCGCTCCGTGACATCGCCGCTGAGGGTCAGCGCGCCGGTGATGATGGTGTCTGGAACGCCGGTCAGGTTCAGGTGGGCCGCCGGGGCGGTGGCATCCACCTGGACGACCACCGGCGCAGAAGCACCCACGTTGCCCACGTGGTCCTCGGCTCGGACGGTGACGGTGTACGACCCGCTGGGTTGCGCTCCGTTGAGGACGTAGTCCACGCTCCACGTATTTGCCGTGACGACGGCGGCCTGGACGCCCATCCCGGCCGGCGCGCCGGTGGGTGCGAGGAGGGTCACATGGACGTTAGTGGGCGCGACGCCGCTGCCCGCGTATCCGCCAGGCAGGGCGGGATCGCTGACCGTGCCGGAGAGCTGCACCATCCAGGCATTTTCCAGCGTGGGGTGCTGCACGGCGTTGAGCTGCGTGCCGTAGGGGAAGACGGGGGCCACGACCGGCGGCGTCCCATCCACGTAGATGTGGTAAGTCTGAGCGGGCGTCTCCCGGTGACCGACGCCGTCGGTGGCGCGGGTCTCGAGGGTGTAGCGGCCCTCGCCGGAAGGGACAAAAGTGGGACACCAGGCCGTGTCGCCTGCGCCATCCATGCAGCGCGGCGCGGAGGCCCAGGCGACATCCTGACCGGGCGCAGCTACTCCCAGCTCCACCAGCGACACAGCGGAGGTCGCATCCTGCGCCGCAACGTGGAGCGCTACATTCTGAGCGGCACGGTAATCCCGCGCATCGGTACGCACCGACAGCAGCTCAGAGGCGGGGACGTCGGCATCCACGGTGATGGCGTGGCTCTGACGGTCCTCGACCCATTTACCCTGGTACTGGAACGTGTCGCGTACCTCGCTCCACGAGAGGGCGCGGTTGTAAAGGGTAATTTCGTCAAGACGACCGGCGAAGGCTCCCGTCGCGGCCGAATCTCCCCCCAACGTCAAGGGATCATAGTTCTGGCAGATGAAATTAAGCGGGCCGGTGTGGATGACTGTATCTAAGTAACCGTTGATGTAAAACTTGAGA
>JAUWHU010000077.1 GCA_030605705.1 Thermoflexia bacterium
AGTTCCCGCGTCGCATCCACCGTCGTCGTGTTGTTCAGCCGCCGGTAATCGCTGTTGGTCATACGTGGGTTCGTCCGCAGGTAGACAATCGCCATCCGTTGCGCATCGGTGAGAGGGTAACCCACAAATTGGTTGAGCCAAGTCACTGTTTCAGGGTCAAGCAGAGTGTGATTCTTGAAGATGACACGGAATGAGGCGCGAGTGTCGTGGAACTGTGGCGGTTCCAAATGAGCTTCCCGCATAGAGGTAATCATCATCGGAATGCCGGACCCTCGATTCTCCACCAGTCTTGTTTCCTCTAACAAGCGCATCAAGAGTTGGTTGCGCGTGGACAGTTCCACCTCCAGGTTATCCTCATTCACCGGGCCGTGCAGCCCACCGGGTGTAATGACCGCCAGCCGATCAGCATACATTTCGATGCGCACAGAACTACCTTGGGCCAAGGGACTGTAATCGCGGTGGGCCACGGCGTTGATGACAACCTCGCGCACTGCCTCTTCTGGGTATTCCAGCACGGTGCGATGAAAGACACCTTCGATCAATGTGCCGTGGCGCATATTAGCCAATATACGCCGCACGGCATCATCCACCATCTCACCCAACCGTCCCTCGAACTTGCAATTGTCAAGAAATCGCTCGCCGCGCACCCCCTTCATGCCAGTATCGGTGCCGTAATAGCGCACGAAGGTGATGGTCAAAGACGGAAAATAGCGTTGAGGCCACAATCCAAAGACAAGCAAACCAGCCAGCGTTGGATAGCTGGCTTCGCGTGTCTGCACGGCAATATTGAGAGCACATAATTGCTCAGAGAAAGGCTTCTCATCTAAACGCAGCCGCTCCCATAAACGCGGCTTCTCCCGCTTGACGCGCGCCAGATAAGCTTCCAGTGATTCTCGACTCAGATCTTCGAGGGTGGTAGAGCGTACAGGTTCCCGGTCATACATCGGCTGTCCACGGGAACTGACATAGGTAAAGATCTCATAGTCGGTCATCCGACGATTAGAGTTACCCACGCGGATGTAGGCCCCGCTATTCATCCCAGCAGGGCCGTAGTAACAAGGCTTTCGCTGGTAGTCACATTCCGGTACCTCGAACACGATCACCGGATTCCCTTCCACCTGCACCACAGTCGGAGCCAGACGAAGCGGCGGCTCCATTCGCGATGCCTGATCGCTCAAGTTGGATAGTGTTCGTTGAGGGTCGCCTACACCTACAGCAGCAAAGCCATGTGTCTCATCAAGACCTAGAATGATCATCCCACCACCGGTGTGGTTGGCAAAGGCGGATAGGGTCTCATATAAACGGCGGGGCAAACCATGCCTTGCAGCCTTCACTTCAACTTCTGAACCTTCGAAACGCTTACCCTGGACCGCTTTGACCCAATCTAATGTCTCTTTTCTATCCATCCCCTTACCTCTTAGCCGAATACAACATCAGCCGTTTAACCACTCCGAAAGCAAACCGCCCAGGTATACATGGGAATCATTACTGCACCCAACGCGCAACCAGAGTCGCCAACGTGCCGTCATCGCTCATCTCTTCCAGGAACTCGTCCAGTTCGTCCAACAGGTCGCTATCCTGGCTGCGGGCGACGATAACGTAAGGCTCGTGGCTGACCGGCGGGTCGAGCACCTGGATCGCCGCGCCGCGCGCCAGGGCCATCTGCGCCGCGAGGTTATCCACAACGGCGGCCTCGGCCTCTCCGGCTCCCAGGGCGGCCAATACTTCCGCGACGCCCTCACGAGTGACGAGCGTGGGCGGCGGCGACAGCAGCTCTTCCCAGCGCAGCGATTCCATGTGCCCCTCCGTCCCGAAGACGACGAGCACCCGTTGTCCCGCCAAGCCGGCCACAGAGGTAACGGCAGAATCCGGCGGCACGACCAGCACCTGACCCGCCTCGAAATAGGGGCGGCTGAAGACGAAATCCTGCGTGCGGGTGGGATCGGGGTAGAGAGCGGAGATGGTGACATCGGCTCCCTCCACGGTCAGGATGTCGTAGAGACCATCGTAGGTGGTGGCGACGAAGTGTGCCTGTACGCTCAACCGCCGGGCCAATTCGCGCGCCAGGTCCACGTCCAGCCCTGCAGCCGACCCGTCCTCATCCACAAACTCGAAGGGTGGAAAAGAGGGGTCCATGGCTACTCGCAAAACGCCCACCGCGCGAACCCGTTCCAGAGCAGCGGCGCGTCGCCCGCAACCGCCGCCCAATAGCAGGAGCAACAGCAAGGCCAGGAGCCAAATCGCCCCTCGACGGCGACGGGCTGAGACTACGATGATTGCGCCTCCGTGCCAAAGTGTAGAGCAGCAGCTGGCAGTTCCTCGTCGTAGCCCTCCCCCGCTGCAGTTTTCAAAGCCCCCTGGACCTGGCGCTCCAGCATATCCCCCAGCATCAACAAACCGATCAGATTGGCTCGCACTCTCGGATCGTCGGAAAATTTGACCCACGCCTGTTCCATCGTCATGTTCATCCGGTGGAGATGGCTGAGAAGGTCGCGCAGCAGCTGCTGGGGAGAGTCCCGACGCGAGCTGAGCATCACCCAGGGGCCACCCGGCATCCCCAAAGGCCCTAATTCCGCCGGCAGAGGGACTTCAAAGATAATCAGCTGCGCCAACTCCATGATGAGGTCAAAGCGTTCGTCTACCTCCAACAGACGGGCGAATGTCCCCAGGTCGGTCCAGGCCATCAGCCCTTCGTTCACCAGAGCGTCATAGAGTTGCTCCAGCGGGACGAAGGTCTCCGGGTTATGGGTCAGGATTTGTACAACACGATCAGTAATGGGATCAGACATAGATTACTCCAGGGTGATGGTTTCTCCAACGTTCATGACCAGGGGACGAGTGTCCGTCTCGGCGCGCACCCGCTCGGCCCAGGCGTGGGCGTCCTGCGCGATCAGGTCCCACGTGTTGTAGTGCATGGGAATGACGAGGCGGGGTCGCAGCAGTTTCACTGCCCGCAGGGCGTCATCTGGTCCCATCGTGTAGTTATCGCCGATGGGGAGCAACGCCACGTCCAGACCCTCGTCGCCAATGAGTTCCATGCTGACGAAGAGGCCGGTATCGCCGGCGTGATAGAGCTTCTTCCCGGCGGCGGAGATAAGCACACCGGCCGGCATCCCGCCGTAGGAACCATCGGGCAGGGAAGAGCCGTGAACGGCGATGGTCAGTTTGACATAGCCAAAGGGGTGCTGAAAGCCACCGCCGATGTGCTGCGGATGCGTCTTCACACCCCGCTTCTGCAGCCAGCCGGCAATCTCGGCATTGGCGATGACGGTCGCGCCGGTGCGTTTGGCGACGGCGACCGTATCGCCGAGGTGATCGCCGTGCCCGTGCGTGACGATAATGAAATCCGCCGGCGCCTCATCTGCCGTCAGCGGTGCGACGGGGTTGCCGGAGAGAAAAGGATCAAGCAAAACCTGCGTCCCGCTGAAATCTATCTGCCAGGCCGAGTGGCCGTACCAGGTTAAACTAATCATCGTAAACCTCCGCGATAGTCAGAAGTCAAAAGTTGAAAGTTGAAAGTTGAAAGTCATCCGCCATCAGCCGTCAGCCGTTTGTCATTTGCTCATTTTTTCATTTGTCATTTTCTTCATTTTCGTCCGGATTTCCAAAATGCGCTGCTCGTAGCCATGCCCTTGGGGATGAAACCAGCTCCCACGCACGCCTTCGGGCAGATAGCGTTGTTGCACCCAGCCGGTGAGGTAAGCGTGTGGATATTTGTAACCGGCGGCTTGGGCTTTTTCCTCCCGCAGGAGCGTGTGCGAATCGCGCAGGTAAACCGGCGGCGAGCGGTAGCCGTGCTCCTCAATCTCCTTCCGCGCTTTCCAGTAGGCCCCGACGCTGTTGGACTTGGCCGCCGTCGCCAGATAAAGCGTCGCTTCGGCCAGGTGATACTGCCCTTCGGGCATCCCCACCCATTCGAAGGCCTGGGCGCAGCCCGCGACGACGGCTATCGCCATTGGCTCAGCCAATCCCACGTCCTCGGCCGCCAGCACCAGCAACCGCCGAAAAATGAAGCGTGGATCCTCACCGGCCATGACCATTTTCGCCAGGTAGTAGAGTGCGGCGTCGGGAGCGGAGCCGCGCACCGACTTGATGAACGCGCTGACGGTGTCATAGTGCTCATCGCCCGCTTTGTCGTATTGCAGGGCGCGCTGCTGAATGGATTCCTCGGCCACCTCCAGCGTGATGCGGCGCGCGCCCTCTTCGTCCGGCGGCGTGGATTCGACGGCCAGTTCCAGCGCGTTGAGCGCGGTGCGCGCGTCCCCGCCGGCGATCTCGGCTAAGTGTTCCAGCGCCTCGGCGGTGACGTCGAGCGCGCGCCCGCCATAGCCGCGTTCCGCATCGCGCAGACACTGCTCCAGCAGCATCTGCACCTGTGCGTTGGTCAGCGGCCGGAAACGGAAAATGCGCGAGCGGCTGATGAGAGGAGCGATGATGGAAAAGTAGGGATTCTCGGTGGTCGCCCCGATCAAGGTGATAGTGCCGTCTTCCACCACCGGGAGCAGGCCATCCTGTTGAGCCTTGTTCCAGCGATGGATCTCATCTACGAGGAGGATAGTGCGCGTGCCGTACATCCCCCGCCGGTCGCGCGCCGCTTTCACGATGCGGCGCAGGTCAGCGACACCGGACAGTACCGCGCTCAACGTCTCGAAGTGCGCCTGCGTCAGATTAGCGATGATCATCGCCAACGTCGTCTTGCCCGTCCCCGGCGGCCCCCAGAAGATGAGCGAGGAAAAGAGGCGGTCGGCCTCGATGGCGCGCCGGAGCAATTTCCCCGGCCCGACAATCTCCTCCTGGCCCACGAACTCCTCGAAAGTGCGCGGGCGCATCCGTGCGGCCAGCGGCGCTTCCTTGCGGGCCTGTTCTTGACGGCTGTGTTCAAACAAATCCATAGGTTGCCTCTCCTGCAAAAAGTCTCATTCCTAACGCAGAGGCGCAGAGAGGCAAAGATTTCTTACCAGTAAGGCTGACATAAACACACTTTTACGGGTCTCTGGGATTTGGCGTGGTGGGTGCCACGCGACGTAAATTTTTCACCACAGATTACACAGATTGCACTGATTTTTTTATTTTTTCGCACTATGGCAGAAGTAACACTTCTCTTCCCAAATGCTCTAAGCCCCCGTCCCCGGGGGCGAGTTGACGAGAAAACTTGCCCTGGGGACGCCCCCGAGACGGGGGCTGGGAGCAGTGTAAGTGCGGCTTTTGTCCTTATGCATTTTTTCCGTGCTAATTCGTGAAATCCGTGGTTAATTTTGACTCGACCACGCGAATTCCCAAAGAACCAAAAAAGCCTTTCTACCACGGAGCGCAGTGTGGGCAGGCAGTGCCCACAACACGGAGATTTTTGGTGTTCTCTGTGCTCTCCGTGGTGAAATCTAGTAGCAGGAACGCGATTTGGAAATCGCAGCTATTTTTTCGGGCGCAGACAGTCCTGATAAACGCGAAAGACCTCGCCGGAGAGGGCGAGGTCTT
>JAUWHU010000481.1 GCA_030605705.1 Thermoflexia bacterium
GCCACAGGTACCCAGGACTACGTCCGCTAGAATCATGGTTTGTCATTTGTCATTTGCACATTTGGCAATTTATCGCCAATATGCACCAGATCCCCTTCCTGCACGCCGGCCTGACGCAGAGCTGCGATGATGCCCTGGCTCTTCAGGTAACGGTGTAGACACAGCGACGGGTTAGCCCGCCGACTCTTTTTCTGGCCTTGATACTACTTCTCTCAAAGCCTTTTTCTCTAAATGTAGTGCTTGAACAGTATTTGATAAGTCGTTGTAATGCCAAGTATCAAATACGTGTGCTCTATGAAGGAATATTACGCTTAGCAGAAATGTAGCGACTGACAAAACTATCCATTCAGTCCGGTTAAATGTGGGAACCCGGAACACTTGTGCGGTGGAAATAACTGCTAGCATGAAGGTTGACAATGAGAGATTGTGAGACATCGTCTTAATTACTTTCCAAAGCTGTATGTAAGAGTAGTTTTCTGGACTGAATTGGCGTACGAGAGCACGTTTTTGAGAGTTCGACAGGCCATTTCCTGCGGGTTTGTATGAAAGCCCAAATACCTTACATCCAATGGAATAGTAGAGCCAAGAACCTGGTGAGTCAATAGCGAACCCGATAACAAAAGCTGCAACTATTGCAGCTAGGCCAACACCCAAGTCCATATTCTGAAATGGTTTGCTGAGATCAACGAGATGCATTATCGAAGGGTCTATGAAAATGATTGACGCAAGCAGTGTAATTGCGCCTGGAATAATGTAAGCAAATATATCAAACACCGAGAACTTGATTTTTTCCATCACTGCTCCCTCAGTTTAAGTCAGGCATAAATGTCTGGGCAGAGGCGGGCTAACTATTCCTTGTCCCGCCACTCCAGCTCGTAATCGCCAATATGCACCAGATCCCCTTCCTGCACTCCGGCCTGGCGCAGAGCTGCGATGATGCCCTGGCTCTTCAGATAACGGTGCAGGCGCAGCACACTCTCGCGGAAGTTGAAGTTCGTGCGCCGCACAGCCCGCTCGATCTTGCCACCGTGTACCTTCCAAACATTCTCTGCAGCCTGCTCAATGGTAAATTCTTCTTCCGGCAGCGAAGCCCTAATGATGACCGGCGCGACCACTTCGAACACCGGCGTCTCTTCAAGAATCTGATAGGCGCGGCCCAACAACGCCCGCGTCCCCTCGTGCGTGAGCGCGGAGATTCCCAGCACAGCATATCCCAGCGCCTCGATCTCCGCCCGGAGTTGGGGGAAACGCTCGCGTGCTTCCGGCATATCCAGTTTGTTGATAACGGCCAGCTGCGGCTTGTCGCTCAACCCGTGGCCGAAGTCGGCCAGTTCCTGGTTGATGACCCGGAAATCATCCACCGGATCGGGAGCCGTGCCATCTAACAAGTGGAGCAAAACCCGCGTCCGCTCAATGTGGCGCAAAAACTCGTGCCCCAGCCCCTTGCCCAGGCTGGCTCCCTCGATCAAGCCCGGCATATCGGCCACCACGAAGGTCTCATTTTCTCCCAGGGCCACCACGCCGAGATTGGGCTGCAAGGTGGTGAAGGGATAGGGCGCGATCCGCGGGCGCGCCGCCGTGACGACAGAGAGCAAGGTGGATTTCCCGGCATTGGGTTTACCCACCAACCCCACGTCGGCCAACAGCTTGAGCTCCAGCTTGACCCAGAGCTCCGCACCGGGGTCGCCGCGCTCGGCGAGGCGCGGCGCCTGGTTCGTGGCCGTGGCGAAACGCATGTTGCCACGACCGCCTTTCCCGCCGCGCGCCGCCACGAACCGCTGGCCCGTCTCTTTCAAGTCCGCGAGCAGCGCGCCGCTCTCTACATCAGTCACCAATGTGCCCGGCGGCACCTTGAGGGGCAAATCCTCGCCCCCCGCGCCGTACTGCTGCTTATTGCGACCTTTCTCGCCGTCGGACGCTGCAAATTCCACCTGGTGGCGAAAGTGGTAGAGCGTGTTGAGATGCGGATTGACGACCAGCACCACATCCCCGCCCTTGCCTCCGTCACCGCCCGACGGGCCGCCGAAGGGCACGAACTTCTCGCGGCGGAATGCGACCGCGCCATCGCCGCCGCCGCCGGCTTGCACGTGAATTTTAACTTCATCATAGAACATAGTGCTCGAAGCATACCGCAAGGCAGCCGGAAGTCAACCGCAGTTCAGCATCTCAGCGGCACAGCGTCTTAGCGGCACAGCGGCACAGCGTCTCTCCTACAGAAAGTTTCATTCTTAACGCAGAGGCGCAAAGGCGCAGACCGTTGGTGTGGGCAGGTAGTGCCCACGGTTTTACTGTTTTTCTCTGCGGCTCTGCCTCTCAGCGACTCTGTATAAACAGGAGTGGTACAGATGTTTTACCGCACTCTATTTATTGAGAAGATACAACGTCCCCAAACAAAAACCCGCCCGAGGTCAATGACCTCAGGCGGGTTTGAAGGCGCGTTTAGCGCGATCCTAACAGCGCGTGCAAACTATCACATGCCGGACAGGAACCATCGGGCCGGATGATAGCGAATCCTGCCTGCGGGTCGCCCATGCCACCGCATTGCCCGTAACAAGTGGCATCCACGTTCCAGACGATGACCACACGGACCATCCCCGTCTGGCTGCTCAGGCTGACCACCTCGGAAAGCCATTGCGACTGCTGGGCCACCGTCGTGTTGGCTCCCCACCAGAAGTTGTCGGGAATCCAGCTAAAACCCTCCGGCGAGACGTAGCCCAACTCAGTGTAGAAGAGCTGGCGCGCGCCGCCGAAGGTATTGTAGTAGATCTGCGTCTGGGGCAAGAAGTACCAGGAGTGATGACCGCCCCCGCCATCCGCCGGATGGCCGGTGGTCGCGGCAGGCGCGGTAGCGCCGGCGTTATGGTGCGCTCCGATGTAATCGAAGCAATTGACCGCCCCGGCATTATACATGCGCTGCAGCCAGGGCAGATCGTCACAACCGTGAGCATGACAGCCGCCATAGTAGCCAGTGGGCGCAGGCGCGGCGTTGATGACCATTGTCCCCGGATTCGCGGCCTTGATCGCCGCGTAGGATTGACACAGCAGCTGCGTGTAGGATTCCGGGTTGATGAACCCGGTCTCCCACTCACGCGGCAGGTTCGGCTCGTTCCATATTTCGATGGCGTCGGCCCCGGCCGCAGCCATCCCGGCCACCCAGTTAGCGATCTTCGCGTTGAAATCGCCCTGGGTCACCATACCCGAATCGCCCAGTGCGCTGACCTGGATCTTGAAGCCGTTGGCGTGCGCGGCAGCGATATCGCCACTGGGGTCGCCGGGATAGCGGGCCTGGATCTTGACCCAGTTCATACCGGAGTAGTGCATCGTGTCGGCGTAACTGAACCCCTGGAGGATATGTCCTCCCAGCTCGAAAGACCCACCGGCGACCGGTGTGGGATTCGGCGCGGGATCCGGTGCAGGCGCAGGAGACTCCTCTCCGGCAGCGATCACGACGTACATAGCTCCGCCGGAAATGTGAGCGCCGCCGGTTGCCAACACCCACTGGCCCTTGAAAGTGCCATCCTCGTCGGGCGCGGTCATGTCCACGCTGATGTCAACCGACGCACCCGGTTCCACCGCCCCCACCTCGACCTCGGAGACGTCCGTCATCTGACTGCCGGAAACGAAAACCAACTTCGTGTCCTCGGGCCAGGCCGCGTTACCCGCATTGAGCATGCGCCAGGTCTTGGTGAACTGCGCGCCTTTGTCAAAGTGAGCATTGTCCGGGACGCTCACATCCGCCACGAAGGCGGCCTTCAGTCCCTCCGCCGGCTCCGCACCCTCTTCGAAGCCGACCGTGAGAGAAGCCGTGTCGGTGTCGGTCACTTCTTCCGTCACAGTCAAATGCACCACAGGCTTCACCACAGCGAGCTCCACGGAACCCCGGCTAGCCCCGGCCACGCTGGCCGAGATGCAATACGTACCGGTGATTTCCGGTGCAATCCAGGTGAATTGCGGCTGCGCCAGCGTCGCATTGGACTCCACCATCTCACCATCAGGCGCGGTGACCTGCCACACCACTTCAGGCGGGGCGTAGGTCATGGCCGCTACCTGTTCTCGATACCCCTTCACGGCCTCGGTCATACCGGGAAAATTCCCCGCGTCTAACCAATCGCGCAACACAACCCCACCCAGATGGTAGCGAGCGGTCAGGTCAAGACGGGCACGTAGCCACTGCTTGGTGCCCAGCCAGACGTCGCTGTCGCCCATTTGCAGACGGGTAACGCCGGTCAACGCATCGCTCTCCACCGCCGCCTGATCTGCCAGTTGGAAGTTGAGAATCGTCCCCGGCGCGACGCTCTCGGTGATCGTCTCGACCACGCTGAGTTCACCCAAAGGAGCCAGCACCTCATCCATAGTGAACGAGGATTCCCCATCGGTGCTCAATGTCGAGAAGATGGGAGTGAGCTTGTAGCGGTTCACCTGCGAAGTGGCCCAAACCAATTGTTGCTCAACCTGCCCGCCGGGCGCGTAGGCTTGCGGATCCAACGGCATCATCATGCGCACCTGGTCGGCCGCTGCTCCCAGCGCCATCCAGTCATAACCGGTAGTATCCCAGGAATCATCAGGCTGCAGTTGAGGGGTCTCCACCGTCACCGCAAGCCAGACGTCGTTCTCGTGAAACACGGCAGCCAGCTCGGTGACAAAACTCGCGTAAGCTTCTCGATCCTGGGCGATCAGCCCCCGGTAGTCAAGCACCAATCCCTGGTACACACCGTCTTGCACCAGCGCGGTGAGATTCTCCCGGTGGGCGGTCCTATCAGAAAGAATGGTCAACATATCGGCGACCAGGCCGCGATTCGGTTCACGGCCGGGCACCCAGTTGCGAACGACGGGGACCAGAACGAGGTCGCTGCTCAGATTGCCGGGCGGCAACAGTGCCGGATCTCCGGTCAGCCCGCCCAACGTCCCGATCTTCAGCCCCTCCAGATCAACCTGGGTCAAGAGCGCGCCCTTGTCACCGGCGGGCAAATCCTGCGCCTCGGTGATCAGGGCCTGCTGTGGCATAGTTGTCTGCACCGCCATGATCGAGTGAGGGAGCTCATTCACTTCAGCCACCAGCAGCTCCCGCTCCTTATCCAACCGGCTGGGAAGCCACTGCCAGACATTGCCATCCCAGGCATAGAGATCCAACGTCTCCCACGGCTCTGCCGCGTTGGGGATTATCACCGAGAGAGTGGCGGGGCCGGCTGGCTCCTTACCTCCTCGCACGTCCACGACGTAATAGGGGCTTTTCGGCTCCAGGGAAGAGGGTAACGCATCACGAGCCGCCAGCACCTCCTCCGTAGTTTCATCACCCAGGAAATCCAAGAGCGGCGTGGAGGACAACTTCAGCCGCAGCTTCTCCACTTTCGCCGGATCAACCGTCACGGTCAAGCCGTCCGGGTGTTCCAGAGAGGACGTTTCGGCATTGAGAGCCGTATATCCGCCGCTGCCGGACATCCGTGCTCCCAGAGAAAAGGGAGGCAAGAAAAGAGCCGCCAGCAACAGGAGAACCACAGCTGCCGCCGGAAGCCAACCGCGCCCCTGGAAAATGTCCTGCACTTTGGCAAACACCACGTCCACCCCGCGTGTGCCAGAGCCATAGTCGTCCAGGTCCGCGAGCGAGACTGCCGACGATTCAAACTCGTCCTGCGGTTCGTCCTGAAGTTCAACCTGAGGTTCGTCCTGCGGTTCAACTTGAGGCTCATCCTGCGGTTCGACTTGAGGTTCGTCCTGCGGTTCGACCTGAGGCTCGACTTGAGGTTCGACTTGAGGCTCAGCCTGTGGTTCGACTTGAGGCTCATCCTGCGGTTCGACTTGAAGCTCGGCCTGCGGTTCGACTTGCGGCTCAGCCTGTGGTTCGACTTGAGGCTCAGCCTGCGGTTCGACTTGAGGCTCAGCCTGTGGTTCGACTGGAGGCTCAGCCTGTGGTTCGACTTGAGG
>JAUWHU010000392.1 GCA_030605705.1 Thermoflexia bacterium
TGGGTGAAGGGGTGGGTGTTGGCGTGGGAGAGGATGGGGTTGCGGACAGCAGCACCTCGAGGTATGCGCCAATGTAGAGCGTGGTGGTCACATCCGTGCCGCGCTGGGTACGTTTACGCGCCAGGTTCCCGTCACCGTCGTGGGTGAACTGCAGCGTCTGGTCGCTCATACTGACGTGGGTCAGGCGGTTCTCCACGTCGAATTCTTGGACGTAGGTCTGCCACGCGCCGCTCACTGCCACGTGCCGCGTGACCATGTTCCCGTTCTCGTCGTAGGTGTAGGCGCTGCCGTTGCTCAAGGTCTGCGCAGCGAAGGGCTGGCCCGCCGTGGCGTAGTGCGGCAAAGACGGATATGCCGGGCCGCTCGTATAATTGCGCGCGATCAACGGGCAGTAGACGCGGTGGGTTCCCGTGAAGGTCGCAGGAGGTACCAGCGTGACGGGATAGGGCGTGCCGTAGGTGTAGGTGACGGCGCTGCTGGCGGTCTTGGTTTTCAGGTTTCCCAGCGGACTGTAGGCGTAGGTTTCGTTCACCGCGCCGGTCGCCTGCACCAGCCGGTCGCGCTCGTCGTAGGTGTAAATGGTGTTTTCGCTGCGGGTAGTATCGCTCAGGGTCTGCACGTTGCCCACAGAATCGTAGCTGTAGCCCAGGTTGAGCAAGGCCGCGCCGCCAGCCTGTGGCTGCACTTGCAGTTGCTCCAGCCGCAGGTTGGCGGGCCGGTAGACGTAGGTGGTCGCCAGCGTGTTGCCCCACGTCTGCCGCCGCGGCTGCCCCGCCGCGCTGTAGGTGGCGACGTCGAGGTAGGTGGTCAGGCTGCCGGCGTCCAGCCCATAGACCCGCGCCACCAGGCCACGGGCGTCGTAAACCGTGTGGACGGTTTCCCCGGTGGGATAGGTGATGGCGCTGACGCGCCCGGCCCCATCATAGGCCCAGCCGGTGGTGTAGGTACCCAGGTCGCCGGTCAGGATGCGCGTCGCGGTCACGACACGGCCCCGCGCATCGTAGTCCCACGCCGTCACGCCCGTCGCGTCGGTCATCACAGTGCGCTGTCCCAACGCCCAGCCGGAATCTCCGTAAGCGTACTGCGCCAGCACCTGCTCGCCCGCGGCTACACCGGTGCTCTTTGCCACCAGCCGGTTGAGGGCGTCGTACTCGAAGGTGAGCGCCTGCTCCCGCGCGTCCGTCTGCTGCACCAGGTTCCCCAGCGCGTCGTATTCGTACTGCCAGTGGCCCATGCTGGGATCCCACAGCGCCGTCTTGCGGCCCAGCGCGTCGTATTGGATGCGGGTAACATGCCCCTCGGCATCCTGCACCGCCAACAGCGCGTCGTGGGTGTCGTACCAGTAGCGGGTGACGTGGCCTGGCGCATCCCAGGTGGGTTGAGCGTATGTGCCGGTGTGCTCGGTCACGGCTAACGTGCGCCCCAGCCCGTCGCGCTCGGCGCTGCTTTGATGTCCGGCGGCATCCAAGATCAACGTCTGCCGGCCGCGATACGCGCTGCGGGTGGTGGCCCCATCGGGCGCGGTGACGGTCGCTGTACGCCCCAGCCCATCGTAGGAGGTGGTGCTGGCGTAGGGAGAGCCGGCCGGCAGCAAACTCCCGCCGGTGGCGGTCTGGGTCACCGGCAGGGTGCTGGAGATGGTGCGCCCCAGGCCATCGTAGGCGGTGGTTTGCAGCACCAGTTGTCCCGCTCCGGCCGCGCTCTGCGCCTGCAACGCCCGCCCCAGGCCGTCGTAGAGCGTCCAGGTAGCGGGCTGCTCCCGCCGTTCCACGCCGCTGGCGAAGGGGGCCGGGATCTGGTTCCCTTGCAGCGCCGGATAAGTGTAGATCACATCGGCCTGACTGCCGGGCAAGCCCGTGACCGGGTCGGGCCCGTAGACGGCCACGAGGCGGCCCAGGTCATCGTAGGTGTAGCGACTCTGCGCGCCGCCGGCCGCCGTCACCTGCTGTACCTGCCCCGGCAGGCCCGCATCCGCCGGGATACCGGCCACACCGTAGTACGCGGTATGGCTGCACTGACCCAGGGCATTGCACACCGTCACCGGGTAGAGGTGATACAGGCCGTCGTAAGCCGTCGTCGTCGGGCGGCCCAACGCATCGGTCACGACGGTGGGATTGCCCCAGCCGTCGTAAGCGTAGGTCGTGGTCAGCCAATCCGTGCCGCCGCCCTGCCGCACCCCGGTCAACGTCCCGGTGAGCGGGGTCACGCCCCAGGGCTGCCCGTCGTAGGCGTAGTGGGTCTCGCGGCTGCCGGTGGTTTCCGATTGGGGACGGATCAGCCAGTTATCCGGCACCGGCGGGTAGAACTCACGAGTACTGAGACGCTCGTCGCCGCTCAACGCCAGGTTGCCCCGGTCGTATTCCTGGGTGACGTTGCCGTAGGCGTCGTAGGTGTAGTCAACCCGGCTGACGGCGGCCGGTTCCCCCGGAGTATAGGTCGTGGCCGTCACCTGGTCGGCGTGGGCCACCGTGGTCGTGCCGTTGGGCAGCGTGATCCAGTGGGTATCCACCTGCTGGAGCAAGGCACCGGGGGCGTCCGGCGCGTAGACCTGCGTCCGGTACTCGCGGCCGCGGAAGTCTTCAGATTCAGTGTGGAACAAGTGTTGGCTGCGGCGCAATGGCGTCCCGTCGTAGTCCGCGCTCCAGGTTGCTACATCCGCGTAGCCCTTGACGCGGTAATTTTCAGCGTCAGCGCCGGTGTAGCTGTAAGTAACCAGCGCGGGATTGGCCTGGATGCCGTCGTATGTGGCACGGTTCTCCACGTAGTAATTGAAGACCTTGCGGCTCTCACCGCAGCCGTCGTAGTCGTTCCAGGTATCCAGGGTGTCGTATGAAAAATGAGTTACACTCCCGTACCCGTTGGTGACGTGGGTCAGGCGCGGGTAGGGAAAGGTGGAAAGTTCCCAAGGAGTCAAAGGATTTAGAGGATCATCCTGCCTGGCACACCACGGCTTGTTCTGCCGGTATTCGTATTCGAAGCTCGTCAGTGGGAAAGCCAGGTTACCAGCGCCGCTGAATTCTTGAATATTGTACAAGCGTCGCCTTGCCCGCACCTTTTCATCTACACCACCATCGGGATCGGGGCCTATCGTCAATTGGTAAGTCCGCACAGGTATTCCCAAGTGCTTGATCTCAATGGCGTCCAACTGTCCGGGATCGCCAAAGATAGGCTGCCCTTCTTCGGCGCGGCCTGGTTGTAAACCGAAAGGCCCGCTGTGAAAGATGACCTCGCTGTGCCAACCACCGATTCCGTCATTATTGTACCAAATGTGGTTCAGACGGCTGGCGGTGTCGCGCCGGGGGCTGTTCCAGGCGGGTCCCCCTTGAGTTTCTTCGTAAGTAACCTGCAGCGAGTTGCCATACCGGTCGTGCGCTTCATCCAAACGCCAGCGGTAAACGTCGTAGTTGCTCTGATAGTGTCCACCCGCCGCATTGAACATCAATTGCTCGGAGTTTTCGTTGTGGCCCAAGCGATACTCCGTACCCTCAGGGGTGCGCACGGTCCAATACTCGCCCGTGAAGTTATCGGGGCTGGGATCAGCGGTGAGTTCGTTGTGGCGCTCGATGTAGAGCTGGGGCGCGTCCTGGGCATAATAACGTCCACTGCGCGCGTCAGGTGTGGCCGGTTTGAGATCGTAGCCGGTGCCGTTCAGCAACAACACCAAACCGTCTTCCAGGTGAATAGCTTGCGTAGGCCGGCCATCGGGGTAACTCACGGATTGGTAAACGTTCTTGAAAGCGATATCCATCAAATCCACCGACCAGCCGATGCCCGCCCAATCCTGCGTCCAGGCAGTGATTCCATCCACCCGCCGGCTATTGTACGAGAGGTTCAGCTGCGGCTGGAGGCCGTTGCGTCCCGGCGGTACCGCGAGAGGATAGTTGTACGTCGCCGCGCCGCTGAACAGGCTGACGACCGGCGCATTGTAGGTCAGTTGCCAGCCCTGCTCGTCAGTGCTACCCGTAGCCTCCGCGAGGGCCGCCTCCGGGGTCGCCAGCGGGGACGCTAGCGGGTCGGGAGGTGCCAGCGGGGATTGCAGGGTTGCGGACTGTGAGCTGGCCGTGGGGCGGGCCTGGCGTGCAGGGGCAGGGGCACGGTACTCAGCAGCAATGAAACGATCACAAATAAGTGCAGTAACTTGGTGATATGGTAGTCGTGGCTTACGTGCATGGATCTCTCCTATTTGAGTGAAATGTGGAGGTGAGAGAGGAGCACGCTATAAAAAAACCCTCCTGGTGTATTGACACCGGGAGGCAGATGTGGTACAATAATGCCCGTCAGGGTGTTCTCTCACCTTGGCCACAGCCCCAGGCGTTTCTGTCACCGTGGGGCATTTTGTTTGTAAAGAACCGCTTTCACATTGTACCACAACCGGGTAGTGGAGCAAATCGGCCGGTCGCTCCTGAAGCACTGTGCGTCCAGAAATCACACCCATTGAGGCTTCTTGGCGTCTTGTGCTACAATAAAAGTTGAGAATTCTCCCTCCAGTTCTCGGAGGGGGAATTTTTTGTTATCTCTAACCGTGAATTCAATGCTCGTGTGTAGGCGAAGCCGGTCTGGTGAAAATTCCTTACCGGTGACACCAGAGCGTGGGCATACTCAGCAACGCTACAGGTTTCAATGATGATACTTTCACCGGACGGCAGCGGCGCAGTGATTACGCGCGTATTCAACGGATCGCCATTGTGCAACGCTGTACCACTATGAAAATGCAGTGTTTTCCCTCAAGCCCTCAAGGTCTCTCAAGGTTCTCCGTCTTGTCACCTGGTACTTTTAGTGGTAAAACGTTCCTCGTTTTTTCTGCGTCCCCACAATATAAAATGTTCCCGTTGTGGAGAATAGTATTACAATCATCCCATTCAAAACTACTTCACAAGGAGGAGCATTATGACTTTCACGGATTTGGTACGTATACGTATGCGCCGGTGGCTGTTGGAAGAAACGGTTGATCCGCTGACGGTGGACAAAGCGGTGCAAATGTTCATTCAGGATCGCATTGCTCAGGGGCGGGCAGAACGGACCCTGAAGGATTACCAGCGGGTATTGGAGCCATTCGTCAGCTGGTGCCGGGAGCAAAATGTGGAAATGCACCAAGTAACGCGCGAGCACATGCGTGACTATGTCGTTCTCTTGCGGACAAAACCACGTCCCCAGTCAGGAAAACCCTGGAGCAAAGGAACGGTGGGACTCCACATTCGCAACCTGCGAACATTCTGGCACTGGCTACAGGCTGAAGGGAAAATACCGGGCGATCTAGCAAGTGCCTTGGAAGTCCCAGAGGCCACGGTGCGGACTGCTGGATTGCTCACCGATCCCGAAATCAAGCAGTTGCTCTGCATGTGTCGCACGAAGTCGTTTCCAGAGCGCGACTGGGCTTTGCTGCTGACGTTTCTGGACACCGGTTTACGGTTGCACGAGGTGGTGTTGATGCGGCGTTCCCAGTTGCAGCGTGAACAAGACCATGTTTGGTTTCACGTCTATATGCCGAAAACTGATCGTTACCGGTTTGCGTTTTTGGGGCAAGCAGCCACTAAGGCGCTCTTGCAGTATCTAGACACACGCACAGATGAAGAGGATGCTTTATGGCTAGGCCGACGGGGGCCACTGACCAAGCAGGGGATTTACAAAATAGTCAAGCGACGGGCCCAGCAAGCCGGGACCCACACGCATCCTCATGCGTTGCGCAAGATATTTTCGACCCGCTGGGTGCAGAACGGTGGTGACAAACAGGATTTACAGGACATTGTAGGCTGGATTGCACCCAAGATGTTGGAGATCTATGTGCAGATTGCCAAACGTGAGCGTCTGGCGGCTGCGCATCATCAGTATAGCCCGGTAGATCGGCTGCTGAAGACACAATAACAGGTCTTCCGGAGAACCGCAGCAAAAGGAAACGTAGCAGGCTTCAGACCTGCTACGTTTTTCCGAGGCCTCACACGTTTGTTAAAACTGCGAGATGTGCTACAATCAAGACAGCGATAAAGACCTCCCTTTTCTTCTTTTCTCTCCTCCTCCTCCTCTTTTTCGTTTCT
>JAUWHU010000587.1 GCA_030605705.1 Thermoflexia bacterium
TGTTCCGGTAGACCATTGTAGACAAAGTCGAAAACGCCATCGGCGTACAAAATCGCCTGGAAGGTGAACTCGGCTGCGGGCCGCCGGAAGCCCCGTAGTCGCTCCCAAGTGATAATGAGCCGTTCGTGCCCAGGTTGTACTAAAGCACTTGCAGACTCCTGCCGGGCGAAGACGCCCCCGGCGCTGATGGTCGGATCCAGGTCCATCAATAACGCCAGCAGCAAGGGGTCGCCCGCGCCGTAGCGGTATTGAAATTTGCGGTAGCTCGTCGCCTGCCCCAGGCTCACCACGCCGTCGTTGCAAGCGTAGACCTGCCGGTAATCCTGTCCGTAGAAGGGGAAGGTAAATTCCAGGGCCTCACTGCACCCGCGCAGCAAGCCGTCGTCCAACTGTAAATCGTGGCCCAAGTTGGTCTCGAAAGCAAAGGGGATTTCGGCAATATCGTAGCCGCCGAGGTTATTGGGCGTGAAGCGCAGAGCGCGGTGATCGGGAAGGACGGGGTGATAGAGTTCTTCATAGAGGGGGGAGACGACCCAGCCCACCACCCCCATAATTGCCAGCACCACCGTCAGCGTCACGCCGGCCAGCTTCACCATGAACGAGGTCGTTTCCGGCTGGTAGTTCAGGTACGTAACCGCGAATGCAAACAGCGCGCCCAGGATTCCTAACGAGATGCCTATGTTCGCCAGGGACACCGTCACCAGATAAGCGGCGCGCAGGATGTTGAACACACTCAGGCTGGCGACGAACAAAAAGATCAGCGCAAACCCGCGCGCGGCGCGGGCTTCGCGATTGGGGAAGCGGCGCAGAGGAGCAGTCAGACGCGCCCACAAGTTACCGGCGGCGGGGGCCAGGAGATACATCTGCCGGAAAAAGCTCACCGGCGCCCATAGCAAGAACAACAGCAGCAGATAATCGCTCCAGTTGGGGCGATACTTTATCACCCCGGCGCGCAGTTGGACGAAGCGGAACACGGCGTACCCGGTTTCCCCAAGGGCGTAAAGGGAGCCTAACAACAGAGCCAACCGTGCCTCGCGGCGCAGCGCTGTGGGCAGTGTGGGAAAGTGGTAGGCGAATTGCAGCAGGCAGGTCACTGCAACGGCAAGGGGAGCATTTTGCAGGAATACCACGGTCAAGCGTGGGGTCGGTGAAAAGGCTGCTTCCAGGAAGAGGGTGGCGAGAAAAGTAGTAATGGCCGTGAAGAAGCCGATGAGCCAGAGAGTGTGTTGTGAGTGTTGTCGCCGCGCCAGTAACAGGAGATAACTGCTGATGAGCGCGGCGAGGAGCAACTGTGTCAGGTAGCCGATGGCAGCAGGTGTCAGATACAGCTTCAACAAGTGTGTCCTTCAAGAGTTTCCCCACATCAGCAGGGTTGCCTGAGCGCAATCTGTAACGTGTGGTTCAAACCTCATTCTACCCCAAGTTGCCAAACATACAACACCAAAATTTGCGAGTAGGCGTTTCAGGATGCAAAGACTTCTCATCTTCTCGTCCTCTCGCTTTCTCGCTTTGGGAAACCACAGAGGGTTTCCCCTACTTAGAACGGGCGCGGCGCGATGCCGACCAGGTATCCGAAGCGCGCCTTGAATTTCTCCAACGTCAGGTTCGTCTGTGCTGCCATCTGGGCCAGGAGCATGTCGTTCTGGGCATCCTGGGGCTTGAGACGGAGCATGAATTTGTAGGCCGAGCGATAGGTGAAGGAGTCAATGTTCACCTGGCGCACTTCTGTCCGACCCGTTTCGGGGTCCATCATCTCCTCGAACGGAATGGGAACGACCTGGTCCCGCTGGATGGTGATGGTGGCGTTGGTGCCGCCTTGCATCAGGAAATCCACGGCGGCCTCGCCTAAGCTCCGCGTGTAGTCCACATCGAAGGCGATGGGGGGGGCGCAGCGCAACTCGTACCCCAAATCTTTACTGACCACGCGAGTATCCGTGCCCAGGTCGTGCAAATCTTTGCGTACCGCTTTTTTGAGGATGTCCGCGAAATTGATCTCTGACAGACGGATGTGGCTGTGGGCATCCCGCTCCACATTGTCCAGCATCTCCAAATCCGCGTGCGATAGCTGCTCGACCACGCCTTCCGCGATGAGCGCCACGCCGTAGGGTTTGCTCTCGGCCAGGCGTTTGATGATGGAGGTCACCAGGATGTCTACCACTTCTTGCAGGCGGATCTCGCGGCCGGACCACTCTTCAGGGATCAATGTCAGTGTCGTGCCGGAGCTCTTGCCGATTCCCAGGGCCAGGTGCCCCGCTTTGCGTCCCATCGTCACGACTAAGAACCAGCGTTGCCCCGTGAGCGCGTCCTCCATCAGGTTCATCACGATGCGGGCGCCCACTTCGCGGGCTGTCTCGTAGCCGAAGGTGCGAATCTCTTCAGGCAGCGGCAGGTCGTTGTCAATCGTTTTCGGCACATGCGCCGTTTTGATGGTCACGCCCATGTGTTCTTCGGCGTAGCGGGACACGCGGTAGGCGGAGTAGGCGGTATCGTCCCCGCCGATGACCACCAGGTTGCGGATCCCCTCGCCGATCAACGCGCGCACGCAGTTGGCGAGCGCGGTCTCATCCTTCGTGGGATTCGCGCGGGAGGTGTGCAGGATGGACCCGCCGTCGAGGTGAATGCGGCTGATGTCATTGATCACCAGGGGCCGGCTGACCAATTTCCCCTGCATCAGGTGTTGGAAGCCGTTGTAAATCCCCACGACCTCAAGGCCATTGTTGATGGCCTCAATGGTGACGGAGTGGATGATGCCGTTGATGCCTGGCGCAGGCCCGCCGCCTACCAGAATGCCGATCTTTTCGTTTTTTGGTTCGCTGATCATGATTCCTTCCCTTTACGTTTAGGATATTGTGGCCGGGTTCTGCTCCCAGCCCCCGTCCATTTTACCGGCAGTTGGCGGAATGGCAAGAGGAGGAGATAGAGAGAAGAGAGATAGAGATAGAGATAGAGATAGAGAGGGGCGATAGAGAATGGAGAGTCGCCTGGGTTTTTTTACGCCGTGGCGAGAGAATCTTGTCTTGGCGTGAGGGTTTGTGCTCTGGGGAAAGGGTAAAACAAAAGTCGGGGCGCGCGGATTTGAACCGCGGACCTCACGGACCCGAACCGTGCGCGCTAGCCAAACTGCGCTACGCCCCGAACGGCCTTCATCATACCATATTTGATACTTTTGGCAAGCCTCCTTGCTGTTTTTCCCGAGGCTGGTATGATGACACCATTGTATTTCTTCGCAAATACAAATTGAAAGGAACGGGCGCGGTCTGGGGCCACGCCGCCCCGAGATCGGGGGCAGTCGCTGAAACGCTGGGACGCTGAGCCGCAACCAGTCCCCGATCACCAGTTACCAGTTTATGAAGCAGTTACACATCATCATTTAACGGAGGTGTCGCGTGTCGCCATGGCAAGCTTTGCTGTTGGGTGTTCTTCAGGGGGCTACCGAGTTCCTGCCGGTCAGCAGCTCGGGGCATCTGGTCATTGTCCCGACCCTCCTGGGATGGCCGGACCCCGGCCTTTTTTTAGATACGGTGCTCCACCTGGGCACGCTGGTGGCGATTGTGGTTTACTTCTGGCGTGATCTGGCGCAGCTGGCGGCGGCAGCCTGGCGTAGCCTGCGCGCGCGTTCTCTGGCGGAACCGGAGGCTCGTGTGGCGTGGGGTGTCGCGGTGGGGACGCTGCCGGCGGCAGTGATCGGCTTCTTGCTGGAGGATACCTTCGAGCGGCTGTTCGGGATGCCGCAGGCGGCGGCCGGATTTCTCCTGGGTACGGCGGCCCTGCTGCTGATCTCCGAGGTTCTGGCCCGGCGCGAGCGCGCTCTGGATAGTCTTTCCTGGCGAGATGCGTTGCTGATCGGGCTGGCGCAGACGTTTGCGATTGCGCCTGGCTTGAGCCGCTCCGGCTCCACCATCGCGGCGGGCCTGTTGCTGGGCTATCGCCGCGAGGATGCGACCCGCTTCAGCTTCCTCTTGGCTGTGCCGATCATCCTCGGCGGCGGTCTTTACCAGCTCTTGAAGATCGCGCACACGGGGTTTGGTAGCACTCAGGTGCCGGCCATACTGATAGGATTTGTTGCGGCGGCAGTGACGGGTTACCTGGCTATCTCCGGCCTGTTGGCCCTGGTGCGACGGCGCAGCCTTTGGCCCTTCGCGGTGTACTGTGCGTTATTGGGGACATTGGTGCTGACCGGGATTTTAGCATGAAGCGCGGTTTACCGCTCCTCTGGTTGTTGCTCTGCGCCTCGTGCGCCGCCCCAGCCATTGTGCCGACGCCGACCGTCGAACCGTTGCCCGCCACGCCGGAGCCGCTGCAGGTGGTTTGCGCTGAATCCCTGGAACCTTTGTGCCGGACTTTGGCCTCCGCCTATCAACGGGAAAATCCCCTGGTGCAAGTCGTGCTGGCCGAGCGGGCGGATACGTTGGCCTGGCAGGCATTGGAGCAGGGTGATGCGGCGGTCGCTGCCTTGACCTGGCTCCCGCCGGAGCAGCCGGCGGGCTGGTGGCAGGCGATTTTCGCTCGTGATGGCCTGGCGATCGTGGTGAACCGGCAGAACGGCCTCCCTGGCCTGACCGTGGGGCAGCTGCGGGAGCTCTTCCAGGGACGGGTCGAGGATTGGGGGCCGTGGGGGGGGCTGCCCGGCGTTCCCCAGGTGATCAGCCGTGAGGAGGCCGCGGGCGATTACGCGCTCTTTCAGGAACAGGTAATGGGGGACTTCCCTGTGACGTTGACCGCTTTCCTGGCTCCCGGTAGTGAGGCGGTGCTGGAGATGGTGGCGGAAAATCAACTGGCGGTGGGGTATCTTTCGACGGCCCGGCTGGATGAAGGACGTGTGCGTCCGCTGGCGATCGAGGGAGTTCCTCCCGTGCCGGAGGCTCTGGCCTCGGATTTGTATCCCCTGACCCGCGATCTTTATCTGGCGACTCCAGAGGAACCACAGGGAGTGACGCGCGACTTCGTCCAGTGGATTTTGGGGTCGGAAGGTCAGGCCATCGTGCGGAGGCAGGGCTGGTTGTTGCCTTGAGGTCGGGAAATAGCTTCTTCGAAAATAAACGGTTCGTAGTAGCGATTTTAATCGCTTGCGGCGCTGAACGACTAAAGTCGTTACTACCAGTCATTTTCGTTCTTGGTGGATGGTCAGGTAGTCGCTGGGACGCTGAGCCGCTGGGACGCTAAAACGCTGAGCCGTACCCAGTCACCACTCACCGGTCACCAAAATTTGGTCTATTATTCGGGGTTGAAGAAGCGGTACGTCAGCTGCCCCATGTCGGCGAACAGTGGCGCGCTCTCTTCCCAGACCAACCATTCGGGCTGGTAGAGGAAAGCCGAGATGATAAACCGGCCGCCGGGGCTATAGATCAGGGCGATGTCGGCGTGGATATTGCCGGTCCAGCCTTGTTTGTGCGCCCCCGGCGTCCCCTCAGGCATACCCTGTTGCAGGAGGGTGTTGACCTCGTTGTGTTTCATCCACGTCAGAATTTCCTGACATTCCCCCTGTGTGATCTCCTGAGGATAGAGGATTTGCAACACACCGCTGTTCTTCTCCGCGCACAGCTCCAGTGCCTCCAGTAGCAGCCCCATCTCCAGCGGCGTGGTCTGGATGTAGGGATCGGGATCGGTGTTGACGTCGGTCCTGGAGTTGGCCGGCGTCACGATGCCCGGCAGTTCCACCCCATCTTTGAGATCATAAGGCGCGGCCATGAAGGTGTTCTGTAACCCCAGGCTCTGGAGGAAGTCCGTGACCTGCAGCGCGCCTGTGTAGGGATTCCCGGTCCCAATCTCAGCGAGGATCAAGTTGGCGGAGGCATTGTCGCTTTGCGTGAGGGTGGCGCTGATGAGGGCGGTGAGCTGCGGGTCGGGCGGGGTATTCAATTCCCGGTAGAGGTCAAGCACTATGCCGATCTTCAGCGTGCTCATCCCGGAGAAGGCCACGTTACAGTTGTAGCAGAGCTCGCGGCCTGTTTCGAGGTCTTTCACGAAGATGGACGCCACGCCGGTGAAATCGCTCAGACGTTTGTCCAAAGCCTGGCTCAAGATGTCCGGGGGGGTGGCCTCGACGGAGGTGACGTCCACGACGAGGGCGACCTCGTGGGTTGTCGGCGAGAGCAGCACCTTGACGAGCAACGGCAGCGAGGCCGCGTGGTCGAGGGTGGTGCCGGGTTGCGGCGGGCGGAAGGTCCCGGCCGCGGGGAGGGGCACCGGATCCAGTGGGGAGTGGTCGTACTGCTGGGCCGTGCGCGCCAAGAAGGCATCCAGTCGCTCCCGTGAGTACGAGAGAATTGGGTGGATATCCTGGGGGGGCGGTTGCTGGCGCAGCACTTGCTCCAAAACGTATTGGACGAAGCCTTCGGGGTTGGAGCGGGCCGCCAGGGCCTCGTCTAAGTTGGCATTGGTGGCCTCTACGTCGAGGGTCAGTTCAACCATTTCGGGCACCAGGAGGATGGGCTTGTCCAGGTAGTACACAGTCAGCGGGGCCGCGTAGGCTTCAATCAGGGCATTGATGGCCTGTTCGCGTGTCATACCGCTCATGGGCAATCCGGCGATGGTTAACCCTTGTGGCAACACGCGCCGGCTGGAGCGCCAGCCCGTGAAGAACCAGGCCCCGCTCAAGATGATGATAGTGAACACAACAATTAATAGGAAGCAGCCGGCTCCCGATCTATTTTTTTCCAAAAATCCCTCGTCTTGCTGGGTATTGCGGTCCGGTTGTGGGCCGGACGCTTGCAGGTCAAGTATAGCCGGATCAAGTGGCGCGTCAAGAATTGAGAATGGAGAATGAAGAATCGAGAATGAAGAATCGAGAATGAAGAATAGAGAATACAGACCTTCCAGGTTTCAGCCGCTAAACTCTGGAGGTCTACGGCGTTCGTTTTTTAGCGTGAGAACACCTCATTCCTCGCTCCTAACTCCTCACCTCTCACTCCTCACCCCTGTCCGAGCGCGTTTAGACAAGGAGCAAAATTTGGTTATAATACGGGAGGTACAATTTTTTTGAGGCGCAAGAGGTAAAGATATGACCACAATCGAGGAAATCTCCTTTGAACAGGCGTTGGCCGAGTTGGAAGAAATCGTCCAGAAATTGGAGGGCGGGACGCTGGCTCTGGAGGAAACCATGACCCTCTACCAGCGGGGCCGGAATCTTGCCGCCCACTGCCAGCATCTTTTGGATGAGGTCGAACTGCGCGTGCAGCAGCTCGTCCCGGATGGGGATGAGGGCTACAGCGTAGCGCCCTTTGACGCGGAAACTTAGTCCGGTAAGGAACGACAATTAAACAGTTTGTGCATCTTGGGATATCCAGGCATTTTTTAACGCAAAGACGCCAAGGTTGTATTTTCTCAGTATTTGGGGGAGAATGGTTCGTAGTAGGCGCTTCAGCGCCGTAAATCACGGCGATAAATCGCCTACTACAAACAACAGGACTGTTTGCGTTTGAGGGGTGAAAAGTAGCCGCGATTTCCAAATCGCGCTCCTACTGGACTTTGCTGAGACGCTGAGACGTAATCAGTCACAAATCAATGGAGATCAGCCCATGGGTTTTGGATTTCTCATCAACCTCTTGAGTGTATTGCCCGGCACGGTCGTCTACCATCTGTTGGTCGTCCTGGGATTGCTTGCTGCGGCAGGCATCGTGTGGGTGGAGTGGCGACAGACGCGCAATGCGGAGTTACGTCCCTTTGTCCTGGCCCTGGTCGGGACGATGGCGCTGCATTTCCTGGCGCTGTTGTTGGCCCCGGCTCACGTGGAGCCGGCCTCATTTTGGGCGAGGGTCAGCGCGCCTTTCCTCTACTCTGTGGAGTTGGCCTCATTGTGGTTGCTCCTCTGGGCTTTCGGTGCCTCGCTATGGAAGAAAAGAACTGTGTCTGTGCTCGTGGGACTGGTGGTGGTCTGGGGCGCACTCCTGGCCGGGGCGACGCTTTCCTGGTACACTGCGACGGCCCTGTTCCCCGTGACCTACGAAATGTTCTGGCATGTGCCTGTCTGGTACGGCCTGTTCATGGCGAGCGGATTTATTGGTGGGGCTTTGTTGCTGAAGCGTCGCCGGCAGATTGGGGGAGGCTTGTTCTCCTCGGCCGCCTTCTTCATCCTGGGGGCGGGGAGCTTGTTGGGGCTGCTGGGCGCGCATTGGATAGGCCCCATCCTGTCTGGCGGCGAGGGGGCGGGCCGGCTGCTCATGCTGCTGGGGTATCCCCTTTTCGCAGTGGCTTTTTATCAGGCCGCGCTGCGTGATTTGCAGACTTACCGCCGCGAACTTCAAGAGCTCAGCGAGCAAGCATTGCGCCAGAGTGAGGAATTTCTCTTTCTTCTCGAAGCGACTCGCTCCATCGGCGAATCTCTGGGACTGCGCGGCATGTTGGGGGAAGTTGTGGAGCATGTGGCTATGGCGCTGCACGCGGACCGGGTTGCAATCCTGTTGCTATCACCAGATAAGGAGGATATTCTGACCCTGGCCGCGCAATACGAAGTCTTGGGCGAGCGCTATCTGCCTCCTCGCGATGTCTCGTTGGGCGATTATCCCGTTTTGCGTTTCGTGTTGCGCAATCGCCAGATGGTGTTCCGCGAACACGAAAACTTCAAACCATTGCGCTCACTCTTTGATCTGTTGGGGGTGAAAGGCGAGGGGCCAGTGTTACTGCAACCCCTCACCCGGCAGAAGCGGACGATGGGTGTGTTGGTGGCCTGCAACGACCACAGCGGCAAGGCCTTCATGACAGAGCAGGAACAGCTGGTGGCGACCATGGCGGTGCAAATTGCCGGAGCTGTGGAAAACTCGAACCTTTACCAGGAGGTACAGACCCAGGCCCGTGAACTCAGCCACCACCTGAAGCTGCGTGAGGAGGAGTTGCAGCGTCAGAAAGCCATCTTCGAGAGTATGGGGGAGGGATTACTGGTCAGTGACTACGAGGGACGTGTCGTATTGGTGAACAAGGCCGCCGAGGAGATTCTGGAGGCTGACCGTGAGTCGCTCCTGGGGTGGGGCGTTACCGAACTCCTGAGCTCCTCCTTCCTGGAAGGTATGCTGGATCCCGCTCTCTTGCTCTCCTTGAGCAGCCCTTTGCAGGCCCTTTTGGCTGTGGGGGAGCGCAAAGTGCGGCTCCACGCTTCGCCGATGCAGATGATGGATGGCACTCGTCTGGGGGTTGTGAGTATCTTAGAGGATGTCACGCGGGAATACCTGGCTGAAGAAGCCAAGCGCGAGTTCATCACCAGCATCTCTCACGAGCTTCGCACGCCGCTCACCGCCATCAAAGGGTACTCGGAGTTGTTGCTGGGGGGGATGGGAGGAGCGATTTCTCAGCCGGTCAACTCATTTATCGGCGTGATTCGTGAGAACGCGGTCCGCATGGCTTTCATTGTCAATAATCTGATTTCCGTGGCAGAGATTGAACGGCAGCGCGTGGGGTTAAAATACCAGAAGGTAGAGTTGCCCGATCTGGTGAATGGGGTGTTGGAGCGTTATAAAGAGCGCATCGCGGAACGGCAATTGTGTTTGCGGAAGGAACTGCCACGAGATTTCCCCGCCGTGGAAGTTGACCCCAATCGGGTGCGACAGATACTGGAAAACCTCTTGAGCAACGCGATCAAATTCACCTATCCCGGCGGACAGGTGACGATCGGCGTGCAGAAAGTCACGGGGATGTTGAACGAGCCGGCTTTCTTCTCTCTGTGGGTCGCTGATACCGGCGTCGGCGTTCCCTTCGAGGAGCAGGGGCGCATTTGGGAACGTTTTTACCGCGCCGATAATCCCTTGAGCGTAGAATCCGGCGGATTGGGCATTGGGTTGTCCATCGCCAAAGCCCTGACCGAGGCCCATGGGGGACGGATTTGGGTGGATAGTATGCCCGACAAAGGCAGCACCTTCACGGTATTGCTCCCCGTGCGGCAGCCTGAGATGCCGGACAGCCTGGCGGAGACGTGAGCACCTCTCGCTTCCTACGCTTGCGCACCGGCGCGGGGACCGTGCTTCCCGTGCGTGTGCGTCGCTGCGACACCTTTCTCTGCCGGCTGCGCGGTCTGATGTTCCGCCGTAAGCTGGCCCCGGAGGAAGCGTTGCTCTTCGTGGAATCCAGGGAGAGCCGCGTGACGACGGCCATTCACATGTGTTTTGTCTTTTTCCCCATCGGCGTGCTGTGGCTGGTGGCCGACGATGCCACCGGCAGTGACTTCCCACGCGCGCTGACCGTGGTGGACAAGGTGCTGGCCCGCCCTTTCCGCCCTTACTACGCTCCTCAAACGCCGGCGCAGTACTACCTGGAGGGGCCGCCGGTATTGTTGGAGTGGGTGGAGGTGGGGGAACAACTGTTCCTGAACCCTGAACCCTGATTCCTACTCCCTACTCTCCTCTCTCCCCCCTCTCCATTCTTCATTCTCCATTCTCTATCTCTCCTCTCTCCATCTCTCCCCTCTTCCCATTGACATCTGCTATTTTCCATATATCATTGATTTTTAGTTGTCAGCGATTTTATTTGCCGTCGCTTATGGGCAGAGGATGCTATGCTACGTAAGATTCTTGCGCTCTCATTTTTGTGTCTGATTTTGCTGCTCCCCGCCAACGCGCTCGCGCAACCCGTTCCCCCGGAGCTGGTCGCGCTCCCCCCGCATGTAGTGCAGTCCGGCGAAACGCTTTTCTCCATTGCCCAACGTTACGGGACTGATGTAACCACGCTGGCGCGCTTGAATCACCTCTCCGACCCCCGACATATCTACGTGGGGCAGCAGCTCTCTTTGGTTGCGGAACCGGCCGGCGTTGACCTGCGTACCTGGGATACCCACCGGCTCCAAATGGGTGAGTCGTTTTCCTGGCTGGCCCGGCGGGGCGGCTTGGCCTGGGAGACCTGCGCCGAGGCGAATAAGGTGCTGAACTCCGGCGCTTTGCTGGTCGGGCAGCAACTCTTGTTGCCGCCGACTGCTGCGCCCACCATGTTGGCAGTCGCGCCGGCCCAGGCGACTCCGCTGCTACAGGCCCTGCGTCACAACGTTCCCTTTTGGGAAGTGTTGCGCCTGAATCCCCAACCCCTCTACGCCGGTGCGGGAATGCTCTTGCCGGGCGAGGGGGCGGCTCCTTTCCTGCCATATCCCCTCGCGGCCCTGGACCTGACGCCGCAGCCCATCGTGCGAGGACAGACGGCCATCGTAGCGTTGGAGACGGTCGCGCCGGCTACTTGTGAAGTGCGCTATCTCGACCATGTCGAACCGTGCTATGCTCAGGACCCCACACATCTTTTTGCGTTCATCAGCCTGTCACCCATGTTAGACCCCGCTACCTACCCCGTGAATCTCCAGGTGCGCTCGGAGGGCAGCGAGATGGCGCTGGAGTTGCCGCTGGTTGTCTCTCCCGGCCGCTTTGGGTATGAGGTCATCAACGTCAGTAGCAGCCGGCAGCATCTCATGGACCCGTCCTTGCTCCAGGCGGAGCGCGAGAAACTGGACGCCATCGCCCTGATCCGCGAACCACAGCGATATTGGCAGGTTCCTCTGCTCTACCCCGTGCAGGCGGCGATCTCCTCTTACTTTGGCTCCCGGCGCTCTTACGGCGGTTCCTACAACAGCTATCATTCTGGTGTGGATTTTCGCGCGTGTACCGGCACTCCCGTTCGCGCTCCGGCAGATGGGGTGGTGGTGCTGGCGGCCCCGCTGGTTGTCCGGGGCAATGCGATCATGGTTGACCACGGCTGGGGATTGGTTACCGGCTATTGGCATCTTTCCAAGATTGATGTCACCGTGGGGCAATGGGTTTCCAGGGAGGAGATCATCGGTCGCGTCGGAAACACGGGACTTTCTACCGGCTCCCACCTCCATTGGGAGATGTGGGTGGATGGAACACCGGTCAATCCCTTGCAATGGGTGGAGGCATTTTATCCTTTCCCCGCGCCCGCCGTGCCGCCGGCTCCCGTCGCCGAGCAGTACGATCATGGCCCCCAGTGAGTTTTCCCATTATCGGCGCGTGGCCGGGTGGTTAGGGCGGCGTTTCCTCTACCTGGAACGGACGACCTCGACCAGCGAGGTGCTCCGCCATCTGGCGGAGGAAGGGGCCGCAGAGGGGGTGGTGACCCTGGCCGACGAGCAGACTGCCGGACGTGGCCGCTTGGCCCGTCGTTGGGAGGCCCCACCCGGCGCCAGTCTGTTGTTCTCTCTCCTTTTCCGTCCACCGGAGCCATTTGCTTACCACGCAACCCGCACGACTATGCTCTGTGGCCTGGCTCTCCGCCAGGCCGTGGCTCTCGGTGCCGGCCTGACGACTTCCCTCAAATGGCCCAATGACCTTATCATAGAGCGCGCCGGGGACTGGAGAAAGCTGGCGGGGATGCTCAGCGAGATCGGGATGGCCGGCGGCCGGCCTGCTTTTTTGATCGTGGGTATCGGCCTCAACGTCAACATTCCTGTCGAGAGTTTGTCACGGCTGGCTCCTAATGCCACGAGCCTGTTGGCGGAAATCGGCCACGACGTGGGGCGTGTCGCTCTTCTGGATACCTTTCTGCAGCGGACGGAATCACTCGTGGAGCGACAGCGCGCCGGCTGGGATCCCCTGGTGCAGTGGCGCGCCGGGCTGGCGTGGCGGGGCCGGATGGTGCAGGTACACTTGCCGACCGAGACCCTTGCCGGCGTGGCCGAGGATGTGGACGCCGAAGGGGCGCTGTTGTTGCGGCTCCCAGATGGCAGCCGGCGGCGTTTTCCTGTGGGCGATGTGAGCCTCCGCTTGTGACTTCGTCGCCTCACCGTTTCCCTTTGTCCGTGGCCGGTACAAACTGAAACTTTACTTTTTGCGCAGCTGAGTTAATATTGAGAAAATTACCAGGAGACATTGTCCCGTGCGCTACTTAATTATTTCCGATATTCATAGTAATCTGCCTGCTCTGCAAACCGTTTTGTTCGATGCTCAACCCTTTGATGCTGTCTGGTGCCTGGGGGACATAGTCGGGTATGGCCCCAATCCTAATCAGTGCATTGAGCGACTTCAGGAATTTCCCCATCTGTGTGTGGCCGGCAATCACGACTGGGGCGCAATCGGACGGGCTGACCTTTCCGTTTTCAACAGGGATGCACGCCAGGCGCTTCTCTGGACGCAGCGCGAGCTCCAGCCCGAAAACCGGCGCATCATTATCACCCTGCCGGACCTGATCGAGGTGGAGAACTTCGTGTTAGTTCACGGTAGCTTGCGGGAGATGATTTGGGAATACCTTCTCGACGTGGAGCAGGCCAGGGCCAGCTTCCTGGCCCGCGATTTTCAGGTCGCGTTGGTAGGACATACCCATATCCCCCTTATCTTTGAATGGTGGGAACCGGGCCAGGAAGCACAGCTTCTGCTCCCTAACTGGGAAGAACCGCTCAACCTGGAAGGACGGCGTTTGATCGTCAATCCCGGCAGCACGGGACAGCCTCGTGACGGCGACCCCCGCGCCGCTTACGCCATCCTGGACACCGAGGCGCAGACCATCGAGTTCCGGCGCGTGGCTTATCCCGTGGAAATCACCCAGGAGCGGATGCGCGCACGTGGTTTGCCCCAGCGGTTGATCGAGCGCCTGGAGTTGGGAAGGTAGCGGGAACTTTTCCCGTTCCCGTGGCGTTTAGAGAATACAATCTTGAAGGAGGCATTGAGATGAGAAAATTGTGGAGATTCGCGATAGCCGCGTTGCTGGTCTTGTCCGTTGTGGGTTGTGGTGTTCGGTCCCCGGAGATATTTGAAGCCCCTACAGAAGCCCCAGTAGCAATGGAAGTCATGCCAGAAGCTCCAATGGAGGAGATGGAAAAGGCCTATAGCCTTGCTGATGAGTTTGCCGGAGAACGTACGCTGGCGAGCGGTAGTGTGGTGGATGTGGACATCCCCGATCGCATGATCATCCGTAACGGTTATCTCAATCTGGTAGTGAAGGATACGCTGGCGACCCAGACCGAGATCGGACGGTTGATGGATAGTCTGGATGGATACATTTTTTCCGAGGATAGCTACCGTTATGCCGAGGGTTTGACTCAGGTGGAGATGTCTCTCCGAGTTCCCGCCGACCGGTTCAACGAGGCGATGGTGCAGCTGCGGGGCATGGCTACCGAAGTAACCCGTGACAGTGTCTCCAGCGACGACGTGACCGAGGAGTACGTGGATCTCGAGTCGCGCCTACGAGCGCTGGAGGTCAAGGCGACGAAGCTGGAAGAGTTAATGGACCGCGCGGAAGATACCGAAGCCGTCCTGCAGGTCTACCAGGAGCTGAGCGCCACACAGCAGGAGATTGAGCATGTGAAGGGGCGAATGCGGTACTTGGAACGCTCCGCGGCCCAGGCGACCATCAACGTCTCGCTCACGCCCGATGAGCTGGCACAGCCCGTGGAAATCGCGGGGTGGCGGCCCCAGGGCACGCTCAAACAGGCGGTGGAAGCTCTGATTCACACCGTGCAATTTCTGGTGGAAGCTCTGATCTGGATTTTGATCTACATCGTGCCGGTGCTGCTGGTATTTGGCCTGTGCCTCTGGGGAATGATCCAGCTGTTCAAGCTGCTTTTCCGTCGTCGCAAGCCGCGCAGTAAATCCGGCGAGTCAGCGGAGATTCCCCCCGCGTAGTAGACTTCTACAGACCTCCGAGGCTTTCTTAAACCTCGGAGGTCTTGTTATGTCTGCTGCCAGAGCAGGCGATTTTCCTCTACCCACACCCGGGCTTCCCCGGCACGCTGCAGAGAGGTGAGTGTGGCGTGAATGGTGGTCAGCGCCAGGAAGTAGAACTGCGGCGCGGTGAAAGTCTCACCGTAGCGAGCCGCCACGGCCCGCAACACCTCTGCCGGTTCCCGTGGCGTCGCCAGCGCGTCCCACACCTGGGCGCGGATCTCCCGCAACCGGGCGGCGTTGGCTTCCGCCAGGGGCTGCACTTCCGTCAGTGGTTCGCCGTGACCCGGCACGATGCGAGCATAGT